>NZ_SMSC01000012.1:0-129777 GCF_004359955.1 Candidatus Thiosymbion oneisti | reverse complement strand
GCGCCGACCTCGCGTCGGGTGTAGGTTGGGTTAGGCGCACGGAGAAACGTCGCGGAGGGCACGGTGTCGAACGCGCCGTAACCCAACACGTCCGGTCCTCCAGGCCGCGCCAAATAATTCAGGAACTCGATTCGCACCTCTAGACGACCCCAAGCCGCACCCCCATGCGGCGCTGGAAATCTACGACCATCCGGGCGGCTACCGGCAACGCGATGCCGGCAGGAGCCGGTGCGGGTCCGCCTGGAGGAGCTGCACGCAGGCTACGAGACCCTACAGGGTACCGGCAATGCCCGCGACCCGCGCTCGTTCCCACGCTCCAGAGACTGTGCAAGAATCTGTCTTTTCTGGCGGCGGTGGGATGAATCTGTGAAAATCTGCGTAATCTGCGGATTCAAAACGAAACACGACCGACGCCCATGAGGCCGAGATGGTGGGTACAGCCTACCCTAGGCGATGGGCACAGCCCAGCCTACCGGCGACTGGCAGCTGGAGGCTAAGAGACTGTCTAAAAAGGGACCGTAGGCCGGGTTGCGGCCAGGGATGGCCAAAACCCAGCAATAACCAAAGCTGGGGTTCGTTCCGCACCCCAGCCTACCGATTTAAAATCAATAGGTTAGTTTTTAGACAGCCTCTAAAGGTTATACGTGCTCGCTGCTCACCGGGTCGACAAACCACAAGACCACACGCGAAGGGAGTTTAGTATGGAAATCTCAAGCAGCATTTTCGGCCGATCCGCCGCGCTCCTCTTGCTGGGCCTTGCCAGCTGTATCCTAGCGGGTTGCGGCAGTGATCCGATCCCCCCGGAGACCAAGACCCGCCTGAAGGCGGAGGTCATCGCGTCGGTTGACGTCAATCAGGACACGGATGGTCGCTCCCTGCCCATCGTCGTGAGGATCTACGAGCTCAAGGCGACCCGGGGGTTCCGGAATGCGGACTTTTACGGTCTCTATGACCGTGAGGCCGAAGCCCTGGGGGCGGATCTCCTGACCCGCGAGGAGCTCAACCTGGGACCTGGGCAACGACGCCTGATCAAGCGCGAGACAGCCCCGGACGCCCGCTATCTGGGCGTGATGGGCGCATTCCGTGCCATCGACGGCGCCCAGTGGAAGGCGACCCGCCCCTTGACTGTGGGCACGACCAACAAGGTCAAGATCCGTCTCGGCCCGAACAGCGTTTCCATTCGCTGATGCACCTGTCGTGATCGCTTTTTCTGCGTCCGCGGCGTCTCTGTAGTTCATGAATACATCTGGGTAGGTTAGACCGGCTCTTAAACCTTAAAGAGGCGACTTATGTCCTGGAACAGCAAGGTGCTCTGGTCGGAGGGGATGTTTCTGCAGCCCCATCATTTCCAGCAGCACGACCGCTACCTCGAGCATCTGGTGGGTGCGACCTCTGCCGTTGCCACGCCCTACCCCTGGGGGGTGCAGCGCCTGACGGTCGATACCGAGCTGTTGGGCCTCGGCAAGGTGGCCCTGGTGGAGGCCAAGGGCCTGCTGCCCGACGGCACCCCGTTCGACCTCCCTGCGGACGGCCCACCACCGCCCGCTCTGGAGCTCGATGAGACGGTCAAGGAAGCGATCGTCTATCTGGCCCTGCCCCTGCGGCAGCCGGGATTGGTGGAGGCCGGAGGCGCGGAGGCGACCGACGCCACCCTACGTTACCGCAGCCATACCGAGGAGGTACGTGACAATCATACGGGACCACAACAGACGGAGGCCCCGGTGGAAGTCGGCACCCTCGAGCTGCGCCTCCTGCTCGACCGGGACGACCGCAACGGATTCGCCCACACCGGGCTGGTGCGGGTTCTGGAGTGTCGGGCGGACAAGCGGATCGTGCTGGATGATGCCTATATTCCTCCCTGTGTGGACTGCAAGGCCAGTCCGCGGCTGGCCGGATTCGTCGGTGAGCTGCTGGGGTTGCTGCATCACCGCGGGGAGACGCTGGCCGCCAGGGTCAGCGGATCGGGGCGCAGCGGGGTTGCCGAGTGGGCGGATTTTCTCCTGCTGCAAGTCATCAATCGGCTCGAGCCCCTCACTTCACACCTGGATGCCATCGCGGGCCTGCACCCGGAGCTCCTCTATCGCTTGTTGTTACCCATGGCTGGCGAGCTCGCGACCTTTACGATCCGCGAGAAACGTCCACCTGAGTTTCCAACCTATCGTCACGACGACTTGGCCGGGACCTTCACGCCGGTAATGGTCGCTCTGCGGGAGGCGTTGAGCAGGGTCTTGGAGGAACGGGCCATCCCCATCCCGATCCAGGAGCGCAAGTTCGGCTTCCGCGTCGCCCCTTTGAGCGACCGGACCCTGCTCGCCGACGCCGGCTTCATCCTGGCCGCGCACGCCAAGGTCAACACCGAGGTCTTGCGCAACCGGTTCCCGGCCCAGGTGAAGATCGGACCGGTGGAGAAGATCCAAGAGCTGGTCAAGCTCGCCCTGCCCGGGATCGCATTGCGGCCCCTGCCGGTGGCACCGCGTCAGATTCCTTTCCATGCCGGGTTCGTCTATTTCGAGCTCGACCGTAGCAGCGAGCTGTGGGAACAGCTGGAGCACTCGGGTGGCTTCTCTCTGCACATCGGCGGTGAATTTCCGGACCTGGAGCTGGAATTCTGGGCTGTCAGGGAGTAGGCGGGCATGTCCCAAGACGATTCCTTCTCCACCATGGGTGATAGCGACCGCACCCTGATCCGGCCGACGCCGGGCGGGCACAAAGCCACCGGTGCACCACCGCTACCGCCGAGGGCACGTGCGGAGGTCACCCCGATCCCGCGCGGCGCCTTGCCGACCGGGACCGACCTCAATCCCTTGGTCCGTTGCGCCTCGCCGTTGCTCGCCGCCGCCGGCCAGTTGCGCAACAGCACCACCCACCCGGACCCGGAGGGACTACGCAACCGGCTGGTCAGCGAGGTCCGTACCTTCGAGGAGTGCGCCCGGGCGAAGAGTATTCCTGAGAATAATGTCTTAACCGCCCGCTATGTGCTCTGCTCTCTACTCGACGAGGCGGTGCTGGGGACCCCGTGGGGCAGCGAGAGCATCTGGGCCGAGCAGGGCCTGCTGATCGGCTTCCACAAGGAGACCTGGGGCGGCGAGAAGTTCTTTCTGGCCCTCGAGCGGCTGATGACCCGCCCCAGCGTCAATCTGGACCTGCTCGAGCTCATGTATCTGTGCCTGGCCTTCGGCTTCCGGGGGCGCTACGCGCGTGCCGGGGGTGGGGGCCGGGATCAGCTGGAGACGGTCCGCGAACAGCTCTATCAGACCATCCGCGCCCAGCGCGGTGACCCTGAGCGGGAGCTCTCCCCCCACTGGCGAGGGATCGTCGAGCAGCGAGATCCATTGATCCGCATCCTGCCACTGTGGGTGCTGTCGGCCTTGGCCGGTGTGCTCTTGGTCGCCTTGTTTGCCGGCTTCCGCTATGCGCTGCACAGCGATTCCGATCCGGTATTCCTGGCCCTGGGCAAGCTGGACGTCCCCACCGTTGAGGTCCCTCGTACTCCCAGCGTCGCCACCAGGTACGAACCCTCACCGCCGGTCGCTGAGAGGCCGCTGTCACTGCGTATCCTGTTGGCGGACGAGATCGCCGCCGGGCAGGTGGAGATCGTCGACGGAGCGCGCGGACAGACCGAAACCGTCGTGATCCAGAGTGACCAGCTCTTTCGCTCGGGCCAGGCCTCGCTCAACAAGCAATTCCTCGCCTTGCTGGAGGTTATCGGTGGGGCCTTGCAACAGCTGCCGGGCGAGGTGCTGGTAACGGGTCACACCGACAGCATACCGATCCGCACCCTGAAGTTCCCGAGCAACCAGGTCTTGTCCGCGCGGCGTGCCCAAAACGTCACCGGGCGGTTGAGAAAGATCACGGGTCAGCCGGATCGGTTCACCGCTAAGGGGCTGGCAGACAGCCGACCGCGGATGCCGGAGGATCCGACCCATGCCCGCAACCGACGGGTGGAAATCAGCTTGCGGCACCCGGCCCGGGTCGGTTAGTACAGCCGTGCCGGAGTACCGGAAACATAGGGATCATTCTTTTGCCGCAAATGAACGCGAATCAACGCAAATAAGATTGATCCAAACGTGGGCGATTGCGAGGAATTTTTCGTGGAACAGGAAATGCCCTGTTATGTTCGTGCGCTGGCTGAACGAGCGCCTTGGAGCAATTTCCCCCAGGTAATTCGAAATGGCGATCTCGGCACATTGCGGGGAGAGCCGGAGTACCAAGCCGCCAAGAGTGGAGATCACGCCGCTGCTCTGGATTTGGTTGATCGCTCGCTGAGCGATGAAACCGTCAATCACATCAGGGCATTGATTGGTAACAGCAAGCCAACCCTACTGCCGGTCCTGGCTACCGAACAGAACGGCAACAACAAGATCCCATTAGCAATGGCCAAAGTTATTTCAAAGCGGCTTGGCCTCGATATCGAGCTAGGCATTGGGCAACGTGAGAAGGTTCACCGCACCGGAACTGGTGCCGACTACCGCTTGGTATTTAACCCGACATTCAAAGGTGACGTACATCCAGGCCGTAACTATCTGATCCTAGATGACACCTTGACGATGGGTGGCACGCTTGCTTCACTACATGGCTATATCGAGAATCGAGGCGGCAACGTGATCGGCGCAGCAGTGATGACAGCACACCCAGGTGCGGTCGATCTGGCCGTAAAACCCGCTATGCTGGAGGCCATTGCCCGCAAGCATGGCCCCGCGATGAATGCCTTTTGGCAGGAGACCTTCGGTTATGGCATCGACTACCTCACCCAAGGCGAAGCAGGACACCTTCGAGCCGCCGCGAATGTTGACGAAATCCGAGTTCGCATCGCTGTTGCACGACATGCAGGAATCAAGTAAATGGATGGAGGCCGAGCTCGAGCGCCGGTATCCACAGCGCAACCAGACAAATTCACGCTCGACGGCCCCACGGAAGGACAAGGACTCGACGACTGGGTTAGAGCGGTAAAAGCAGCGGCCAAGCAACGCGCGGCTCGCAGACAGAGCGCGTAGCAGCAGGTCGACAAGTCCAAGCCGCAGGAACCCAATTCCGTAGGGTCTAGATAACTTTAGCCTCTGCAACTGCATGCTAAGGTTATGTTGGCTCGTTCCCATGCTCCAGAGACTGTGAAAATATTACTGGATTTTCAGATCTAAAGGGACAGGACGACACAATTTCCCTAAATTTTTCAGAAAATCTTTCTCATCTTCCCACATAGCATAGGATTTGATGCGGAATTGGCAGCTGGTAGTGGCTAAATTTCAAGTGATGAAGTCCGCTGGCCCCTGCCTCGTCATTCCGGCAGGCACACAGACAGGCCGGAATCCCAAGTGCCATGGACGGCAAAAGTAGTGAGGGCTTGAATCACTAGGTCGCACAACGATGTCACTTGAAATTTAGCCACTACCTGGCAGCTTAACCCCACCCCTTTCGGGAAAAACGAATTCTTTCACAGTCTCTCCAACGTGGGAACGCCGTTTCGTCCGCTCCAGCGGACCGTACCTCTTCTGTGCTGACATGGGTTGGCGGGTACCGGCTTACCTGGTCGCTTGTCGACGCTGGAGCGTCGGGATTTGCTCCCACGCTGGAGCGTAGGAGCCAGAGAGACAGATCGCCTTATTCAGGTGGGCCGCATAATAAAGATAGAGGTCATTGAAAATCTAATCATTACTCCAAAGTCTTTCCTTAGCTTTGTAATAAAAAGGACACTCATCAATAGTTGCGCAGAATAATGAATAACAGCAAGTTCATAGTTATAAGTGGATTTGTGGCGTCGATAATTACAATATTCACGTTTATAACTGATGTTACGTCAGTAGGAATGTTGTTTGACATAAGATCTGGCAATACAAGCAAGGGGGAGACTAATGGATCACATAAGAGTAAAATGCCGGCACCCCACACGCCTAAAAATATTCTTTATAATAAATGCACGATCGGTAGGAATAGATATGCTGTGAAGATATCTAATAATAGAAAATATATAGCCACAATAAATAATTCGGTAAAAATATGGGATGCAAATAATTGCAATCACGTGGTTTCTTTTTCAAGAAACTACTTTACAGACATATTTACGTATGCTGGATTTAGTATGCCAGCTCATAGGGAGCACATTAATGACCTTCAGTTCTCACAAGATAGCTTGTTAGTGGCAACCAGAGCCTCGCATGAGATTATTGTTTGGGGACTTAAAAAGGGAACGCCTATTTATACTGTAAAAAGTGATGGAGAAAATCCATTAAACAATACGCTAAGTATTAGCACAGACTCGCGAATCCTTGCAGTAGCAAATAAAGCGCCAAATACAATAGAGTTTCACGATATTTCAAAGGAAAGAATATCACATACCATCAATATAAAAGATATTGGTTACGAAAAAATTGATTCAATTGCATTTTCTGACAATAAATATCTTTTAGTTAATGGTAAGACTAAATATAAGCCTAAGACAACAATGTATGATGTTGAAGGAAATAAGATTGTAGCTGTTTTTGAGCATTCCGCAGATATTAATTCATTGTCACAAAATAGGAAATACATAGGGGTTAGGGCTAAAGATAGCATCCAGATATGGGCCCTTAGTCCTGAGTATACTCTTCATCGTTCTATACCGAAGCTGAAGCGAAAGGAAATGAAATCTCCTAAAGGGTTGTATGCTTCTGATGATGGACGTCATATAGTTGTTTTTAGTTACGACAGCGAAGTTGTTTTATTGGATGGCCTAACTGGCAAAAGCAAAAGTCTTGGCAGCTACAATCCGAACGTATATGGTTTTGATGGTGGTTTTATAGATAAACGGACTGTATTGTTTGTTCACAGTAGTTATGTACCTGGTAAAGCTTATAAAGGTAGAACCGATGTTTTTTTACTAAATTTAGAATTATAAATTGAGTATTGATAGGTGAGCATCTCAGCTAACAATTTGGGTGCAACTGACCGTTACGGTCGCTACTGCCCCCTCACATCGGCTGACCCAAGGCGTTAGCCCTTCATAAAAGGCATCACAATGGAAGTCAAATTAAGCAAACAACAAAAAGTCACTGTAAAGGGTGCGGAAGACATTTATCTGATCATGCGCCAAATTCTCCGGAGAGAGAATAAAATCGGTCAAGGTCAGGAACACTTCTGGATGGTGGGTTTGAATCAAGCGAACAAGATCCTCTATATCGAGTTGGTCGCTTTGGGGTCTGCCAACATGGCGGGCATCAACCCCAGGGAAGCCTTCCGCATGGCGATCTACAAGCTGGCGGTCCAGGTGATTATGGTCCATAACCATCCCAGTGGGAATGTAACGCCTTCAATCGGAGATCAAGACCTTACCGATCATTTTATTCAAGCGGGTAAATTCCTTAAAGTCGAAGTGATCGATCATTTAATCATCAGCGATGAAACCTATCATAGCTTTGTCGAGTCGGGTATCTTCAAGAAACTCCAGGCAAGCGAACGCTGGATTTTGCCTTATAAAGTCAAGAAGAGGATCAGGAATGAGGGTAAGGAGGAAGGAAGAAAAGAAGAAAAAATAGAAATGGCAAAGGCTATGAAACGAAAAGGTATGGATATTCAAGATATTGAAGACATTTCTGGATTGACAATTGAAGAAATTCAAAAACTATAGAACCCAAACAGGCTAACCGGAAATGGGAACCATTCCTTTACCGCCAATGAATCCGTTTGCCGGCTGCGTCATGTCGGCCAGGTTGCAGGAACCAAGTCACCAGTGGCGGTTGCTGTCGAGTTGCCGCTCGGGATTCGACGCGGCCCCGAACAACCCCTGTCCGACGCCGCGAGAATCGATGCTGCAAGAATTCATGCCGGAGGCATGGGAGCAAGACGAGGTGCCGGAGATTCGACAAGAGCAGTGGGACGCGCTGGAGCAGGACGCGGTGGAGCGCTATGTCGAGCGGACGGCCAAGGAGGTCGAGCAGCGCATGCGCAAGGAGCAACCGGTATTGACCGACGACTATGGCGAGACCCTGCATGCCGACATCACCGAAGCGGTCCGGGCCACGGAGCGGCTCGGGGTCGATGAAGAAGACCCGATCTACGACTGGTGCCTGGTCCGCATCGCCTCCGGACTGCCTTTCTATGCGATGGACGAATTCGCCGATGTCCTGAACCACCCGTTCCTGTCGCCGTTCGCCAAGGCGCGCCATATCATCATGGCCTTCTTCGCGGCGGTGGAGCGGCAAGGGAAGGCCCGCTGATGGGCGCCATCGCCGCCGCGCCGGCACTGGCCGCCGGACCGCCGGGCTGGGCAGTCTTCGGGGTCGTCGCAGTGGGCACGGCCGCCTACGGGCTGGCCATGTCATCGAGCCGCCACCAAACCAAGTCGGCAAGTCAGACCAAGGACGCTACACACTGTCGGGGGAAGTGTCGGGACAACAAATGGTCGGCCAGGGTACATGCCCAGGGAAAGATCATCGGGGGCACCACGAAGTCGACCGTCGGCGCCCCGGCAATCTTCAAGCAATCGCCGGTAACGGTCGCGGAAGGGATCGGGCGCGCGGAGGCGACCTTCGGGATGCTGACCAGGAGACAGAAAAAGGAGCTTCAGATCGCCTATGAAGGGTGCAAGCGGTTTATCGAATCTTGTCCGCTAAAGGGTTTTCTCGGTAAGAAGTCCTCCTACGGGGAAAACCGCAAGGGAGGCAATCGTATCGATGTGGATTCCTACGGCCCATCCGAGAATTTCACAGAGTGAGCTACTACCATGAAGCTGGAGCAGATCAAAGAACACCCGGACTTTCCTTTTCGCGATTTTCGCAAGGATGACCTGCAATTCCTGATGCTGGAGCTCTATTGGGCCGAGCTCCTGCGGGATAGCCTGCCGGAAGCGGTGGCCACGGACTGGGGACCCGAGTGGGCGGCGGATCCCGAGGACGGTAATCCGATCCTGAGTGTCAGCAACCGAAAGCTGATGCCGCCCCGGATGCTGAGGATCATTCAGAACATCAATGACGACCAATTTCCGGAGCTGGATCTGGAGACCGAGGAGGAGCCGATCAGGTACCGGGCCCCGGTCTATGCCGCTTTTGTCCCCGGCATGACCTACGGACAGCAGGACCAGGACTTGCAGACCCCGATCGAGGAGCTGGTCATTCTATCCGAGGTCTCCGAGGTCTGCGAGCGGATGGTCCGGGACTATATCCGGCTCTGGTGCGCGGAACGGGTCCCGGAGAGCCAGATGGATGAGGTGGTAACCGCCTATTGGGCACAAGCTGAGGCTAACCAGATCGATCCGGAGGAGGACGAGGATCAGGGCGTGTCGATATTTGACAGAGATCGTCTGACACCCCCCGACACGTGCATCCGACCATGAAGAAACTATTCCGGTCCCTGGGCAAACCCTGGTTCCTCACCCTCCTGGGCGTACTGGCCCTGGCGCTGCTGATCTGGTTCCTGGGGCCCCTGTTCGGATTCGCCGGGTCCTATCCGCTGGAAGAGACGCGACCACGCTGGATCCTTATCGGCTGTCTGTTCGGTATCTGGGCCCTGGTCCAGGCCTGGAAGGCCATCGCCGCCCGGCGGAAAAACCGCCAAATGACGGAGCAGATGGCGGCTGCCCCCGAGCCGGAGCCGGACGCCGCGGAAGTGGCCTCCGGCGAGGAGCTCGAGACCCTGCGCGGGCGTTTCGGCGAGGCCATGGCGGTGTTGAAGCAGGCGGACACCAAAGGGCGTCTCGGTGGCGCTTACGTGTATCAATTGCCCTGGTACCTCATCATCGGCCCCCCCGGCTGCGGCAAGACCACGGCCCTGATCAACTCCGGCCTGCGCTTCCCGCTCGCGGAGCGTTTTGGCCAGGACCCTATCCGCGGCGTCGGGGGCACCCGCAACTGTGACTGGTGGTTCTCCGACGAGGCGGTGCTGCTCGATACTGCGGGCCGCTACACCACCCAGGACAGCTACGAGGCCGTGGACAGTGCCGCCTGGCTGGGATTCCTCGCCCTGCTCAAGAAGCACCGCCCGCGGCGGCCCATCAACGGCGTCCTGGTGGCGGTCAGTCTGGCCGATCTGATGCAGCAAACGGCTACCGAGCGGACCCTCCAGGCCCGCGCCATCAAGCAACGGGGCCAGGAGCTGCACCAGCACTTGGGGGTTCGCTTTCCCATGTATGTGCTGTTCATGAAGGGCGACCTGATCGCGGGCTTCATGGAGGTCTTCGGCGACCTGGGCCAGGAGGATCGAGAGCAGGTCTGGGGCATGACCTTTCACCTGGACCAACACACGGGGGCAACCGACGGCATCGCGGAGTTTTCCCGCGAGTTCGACCGCCTGGAAGGGCGTCTCAACGAGCAGCTATTGGGACGGTTGCAGCAAGAGCGCGATCTGCACAAACGGGCCCTGATCTTCGCCTTTTCGCAACAGCTCGCCGCCCTCAAAGAGGTCGTGGACGGCTTCTTAAGGGACGTCTTTCAACCGAGCCGGTACGAAGAGCACCCGCTGGTCCGCGGCGTCTATTTCACCAGCGGAACCCAGACCGGGGCGCCCATCGATCGGGTGATGGGCGCGCTGGCGGCCAACCTGGGACTCGACCGGCAGGCCGCGTCGGCCTTCACCGGCAGCGGTAAGGGCTTCTTCATCAACCGCCTGTTCCGCGACCTGATCTTTCGGGAGGCCGGTCTGGCCGGGACCGACCTGCGTTTGGAGCGGCACCGCCGTTGGGTGCAGCGGGGCGCCTATGCCGCGGCCATCGGCATTACGGCCATCGCCGCCGCGGCCTGGCTGACCAGCTATCTGCGCAATCAGGCCTACATCGAGGAGGTCGCCGCCCGGACCCATACCATTCAGGCGCAGATCGCTGGGTTGCAGCCGCAGGAGCAGCGGGAGCCCTTGCGATTCTTGCCCCTACTCAACGCCATGCGGGACATCCCCGGCGGCTACGGTGACGACCGGGTCCCGCTGTCGGCGCGGTTCGGGCTGTCCCAGCACGGCAAGCTCGGAGAGGCGGCCCGGGACGGTTATCTCAGGGCCTTGGACAAGACCCTGCTGTCTGCTGTCATCCTGGGCCTCGAAGATCAGATCCGAAGGCTCCTCGCCGAACCGGACAAGCTCTACGAGGCCCTGCGTGTCTATCTGATGCTCTACGACGACGCGCACTATGATGCGGAGACGGTACGGGCCTGGGCCAACGGCTATTGGGAACACAACTGGCCGCGGGAGATCCCCGTGGAGCAGCACGCGGATCTGCAACGCCATCTTAAGGCCCTGTTCACGCAGGAGCCCCTGGCCTATCGACCCCATGAGATGAATCAGGGACTCGTCGAACGGGCGCGCGCGGTCCTGAACCGCCCGCTCCCCGCCGAGCGCGTCTTCTCCCGTCTGCAACAGACCGGGGTCGGCGACCGGTTTCCCGACTTCATCGTCAGTCGCGCCGCGGGGCCTTACGCCGATCAGGTATTGGAACGCAAGAGCGGTCAGGCGCTGGCGACGGGAATCGATGCCCTCTATACCTATGACGCCTATCACCAGGGGTTCCGGCCGCGGGTGTCGAAGTTGATCGCCACCCTGGAAAATGAGCGGTGGGTCCTGGGTACCAGCGTCTCGCTGGCAGACAAGATGGCTTTGATGGGCGATGTGCGCGGGCTCTATTTGAAAGAGTACATCCGCCAGTGGCAGGCCCTGTTGGACGATCTCGCACTCCGCGGCGGGCACGGTCCCAGAGAGACCGCGGCCATCCTGAACTTCTTGTCCGACAAACGTGACTCCCCCTTGCTCCTGCTGTTCCGGGCCATTGCGCGGGAGACCGATCTGGAGCACCGGGAGGCGAAGCAGGAGGCACAGGCCGGCCGTATCGAAGCGGCGGTAGACTATGTGCAGCGCAGGACGGGCCGGATCGGCAGGTTGTGGGAAGATGCCGAAAGGATCGAGTCAGCGGGGGGCCGCCGTTCCAAAGAACCCCCGGAGCATATCGTGAGCGCGGCCTTCTCGGGGATTCACGAGTTGGTCGATACCGAGGGGGGAAACAAGGTCTCGGAGCTGGAATCCGTCCTGGATCAGCTCCACCCCCTGTACGTTTATATGGACAATTATGCGGACCGGGTGGGCAAGGGACCCAAGCTGCTCGAGATTTTCAAGCAGCAGGAGAGCAAAGAGGCCGATGTAGTGATGCGTGCCGCCCAGAGCCTCCCAGGGCCCCTCGGTAGTTGGCTCGACAACCTGGCCCGAGACAGCAAGAACATGGTATCGGGAGAGGTACAGGCCGAACTCAACCGGCTCTGGAAGGCGGAGGTACTCCCCCTGTGCCGACGCGCCACCCGCAGCCGCTATCCTTTTCGCCCCGCGGGTACGGCCGAAATCCCCCTCAAGGATTTCGGGCAGCTGTTCGGCCCCAACGGGGACCTGGATCGCTTCTTCAAAGAGAACTTCTCCGGGGCCGTGGATACGACCGGCGATCCCTGGCGCTGGATCGGGGACGACCAGGGGCGGATCTCCGCGGATGCATTGGCCCAGTTCCAACTCGCCGCGGCTATCCGCGCGGCCTTCTTCTCAGCCGGCGGGTCCGACCTGACGGTCGAGTTCAAATTGGAGGCGGTGAGCATGGACGACCGGGCCAAACAGTTCATCCTCGATCTGGAAGGGCAGGTCGTTACCTTCCGGCACGAGGCGGGCCGCTCCTGGCGGCTCAAGTGGCCGGTGCCCGAGGGTACGGGGCGGGTGCGCCTATCCTTCCTGGACCTCATCGACGAGGAGTACAGTGTCACCGAGCAGGGTCCCTGGGCCTGGTTTCGAATCCTCGACCGCTCCGTATTGAAAAGGATCAGTGACGAACGCTATCGGGTCACATTCCGAATCGATAATGGCCTGCGCGTAACCTTCGACTTGGACGCCCTCAGTGTGCGCAACCCATTCGGAGTCACGGAGCTACGCAACTTTCGCTGTCCGGTGCGTCTGTGAATAATGAGGTCATAGCGTGACGAAGGAGGAGACAGGCCGCGGCCCAACCCACGACAGCAGCTACAAGCTGTTGTATTCGCATACCGTGATGGTCGGCGACCTGTTGCGGGGCTTCGTACCGGATACCTGGGTCAAGGAGCTGGACCTGACCACGCTGGAGAAATGCAGCGGCAGCTATGTCAGCGACGACCTCCGCGACCGGGCCGATGACCTGATCTGGCGCGTGCACTGGGGCCAGGATTGGCTCTATGTGTACCTGTTGCTCGAGTTCCAATCCACGATAGATCGCTGGATGGCGGTGCGTATCCAGACCTACCTCGGACTTCTCTACCAAGACCTGATCCGCACCCGGCAGCTCAGTAGCACCGGCCGGCTGCCGCCGGTGCTCCCCATCGTGCTCTACAATGGCGCCGACCCCTGGAATGCCGCGCGCACACTCGACGACTTGATCGAGCCGGCCCCGTCCGTGCTGCACCCATACCGGCCACAACAGGCGTATTTCCTGATCGACGAGCGGCGTATGGCGGAGCAGGGCAAGCTGCCGCAGCGTAACCTGAGCGCCGCGCTCTTCCGCCTCGAAGCCAGCCAAACACCTGGGGAGGTGCTGACCATCCTCCATGCGCTGGTCGAGTGGCTCAAGGCACCGGAGCAGACCGGTCTGCGGCGGGCCTTTACCGCCTGGCTTAACCGGGTCTTTCTCCCCAAGCGACTTGCAGGCGTAGAATTCGAGTCACTGAGCGATCTACATGAGGTACATGATATGTTGTCCAATCGCGTCGAGAGCTGGACCGACCAATGGAAACGCGAGGGTCTGGAGCAGGGTCTGGAGCAGGGTCTGGAACAAGGCTGCCAAGCGACACGCCACCTACTCACCAGCCTGGCCCACCACCGCTTCGGTTCCACGATCGCTACGCAGGCCGAGCCGTTTCTGACGGCGATTGCCGACCCGGTACAGCTCGCGGACCTCGGTGATGCGCTCCTCTCCTGCCCCGACGGCACTGCTTGGCTGCGCGTTCTGCATCAGGTGCAGTCCACGCCAACCGCCGGCGACGAGCACCCATAACCGACATCCGAGAGCATTCGAGTCAGGCCAAAAGGAGAAGCCCAATTCCTGCACTGAAACCAAGCCATTGTCGATGCCCATCACGAGAAATATCGAATAAGCGCCCTGTGGGCACGGCCCACCCTTGTACCTCTGATAATTCAGTAGTCCCGATGACCCATCCATCCCACCAATTGCAGCCCGGCCTCTACGGTAAGCTGCCGAGCAATGGTGACTTCGTGTCCCGCCGGTTACCCACCACCTTCGTGGAACCTTGGGACCGCTGGCTCCAGGAATCCATCGCAGACAGCCGGGACCAGCTGGGCGAACGCTGGCTCGATACCTACCTCACCAGCCCGGTCTGGCGCTTTGTGCTTGCACCGGGCGCGGCCGGTCAATCCGCATGGGCCGGCCTGCTCATGCCGAGTGTGGATCGGGTCGGACGCTATTTTCCGCTGACCCTTGCCTGTCCCCTGCCCGCCATGGGTAATCCGCTCGGCGTTCTGGCCAGCGCTGCTGCCTGGTATGACGCGGCCGAGACCCTCCTTCTCACCTGCCTGGAGCAGGACCTCGCACTCGCGGATTTCGACCAGCAGATTACGGCCCTCGGACCGCCGCCGAATCCACCCCGGTCGAATGCCCTTGGTCCGGGTCAGTCGGCCGCCCGGCGCCTGCCGCTGCCCGCCGATCTCGCCGCCCTCTGTCCCAGCCTGTTGCACCAGACCCTGGGGGAGCTCTTCTTTGCCTACAGCCTGTGGTGGTCGAACGGCTCGGAGGTCGTCGAACCCTCGGTCTTGCTGTGTCAGGGCCTGCCGCCGAGTGCCGGATTTGCGGGCATGCTCACGGGTGAGTGGGACCAGTGGGGTTGGGAACAGACCCCGGCCGGGCCGATCGGGGATGTTTCTCCGGGGCCGCAGGGATCATGAACCGCGCGAACCTGCTGCTAAGTGGCATCTCGGCCGGTGCCACTCACCGCGGGAACGTGCGGGAGGTCAACGAAGACGCCTATCTGGACCGACCGGATAGAGGGTTATGGGCGGTAGCGGATGGGATGGGCGGTCATGCCGCCGGTGATCTGGCGAGCCGTTTGGTCGTGCAGACCTTGGAGACGGCGCCGCAACACCCGTTTTTAGGCCTGGCAGTGGCGAGTCTGCGCGACTGCCTCGGCGATGCCAATCGGCGTCTGGGTGCCGAAGCCCGGCGCCGCGGGGAGGCGGTCATCGGCAGCACCCTAGCCGCTTTGATGGCGATGGGGGGGCATTGCGTCTCGCTGTGGGTGGGAGACAGTCGGATCTACCGCCTGCGTAACGGGACCCTGCACCGGCTCTCGCATGACCACAGCCAGGTACAGGCACTCGTCGACCAGGGTCGGCTCTCCCCTGATGCGATGGAAGAGCATCCGGCGGCCCATGTCATCACCCGGGCCCTGGGTGCCGAGGAGCGGCTGGAAGTCGATGCCCAGCTCTGCGAGATCAAGAACGGCGACCGCTTTTTGCTGTGCACCGACGGACTCACCAGAGAGATTCCCGAAGGCGATATCCTCGAGTTCTTGGCACGGATCGGGCTGAACGCGGCTCCCCAAGCCCTGATCGATGAGGCCTGCAAACGGGGCGCACGCGACAACGTAACCGCGGTCGTGGTCGATTTTCTGGCGCCGGAGGCTACCCCGGGCGAGCACGTGTAACTTGCTTCGCGGACACCCGAGAGTCTCGCTATCGAGGCGGTGGCCAAGAAAAAGGCCAAGGAGACCGGCAAGCCGGTGGTGCCGGTGCGTTGCGAGGGCTTCCGGGGCGTGTCGCAGTCCCTGGGCCATCACATCGCCAACGATGCGATCCGCGACGGGGTCATCGGCAAACCGCGACGGCGACGACCGCTTCGCGACCACACCCTACGACGTGGCCATCATCGGCGACTACAACATCGGCGGCAATGCCTGGGCCTCGCGCATCCTGCTGGAAGAGATGGGCCTGCGCGTCGTCGCCCAATGGTCCGGCGACGGCAGCCTGTCCGAGATCGAACTGACCCCGAAGGTCAAGCTCAACCTGATCCACTGTTATCGCTCGATGAACTACCTCAGCCGGCACCTGGAGGAGAAGTAGGGTATTCCCTGGATCGAGTACAACTTCTTCGGTCCGACCAAGATCGCCGAGTCCCTGCACAAGATCGCCGCCTGCTTCGACGACACCATCCAGACCAACGCCGAGCGGGTCATCGCCAAGTACCAGCCCCAGTCCGAGGCGGTCATCGAGAAGTACCGACCACGCCTGGAAGGGAAAAAGGTGATGCTCTATGTAGGCGGTCTGCGTCCGCGTCATGTTGTCGGTGCCTATGAAGGCCTGGGGATGGAGGTGGTGGGTACGGGCTATGAGTTTGCCCACAACGACGACTACGACCGCACCCTTAAGGGGTGGCCAGGCAGGTGCTCACCACATCATTGATGCGATTCGCTGCGCTCACCCGTCCAATCTACATACTTCGCCATCTCTCGGCTCGTTCCCACGCTCCAGAGACTGTGAAAGAATTCGCCCTTGGTCATGGCGAGGGTAAGCTCCCGGTCGAGTTCGATCCGAGAGGGTGAGATTGATGGCGAGAGGTTTCAAGCCAGGCGTCGCCCGTGCCCAGGCAGCATGCCTGCCCGCCCGGATTGAAGACTAGGTCAGCGAAACCAACCGCGTTCGGGCGCTCGACGCCTCCGTCGGCACACTCGACTTGCAGGCATTGGGGTTTAATGCTCCTGGTGATCTCACTCCCGGTCAGCCGGCGTTCGATCCTGCCGTGCTCCTTAAGCTTTATGTTTACGGCGATCTCAACCGCGTGCGCAGCTCCCGGCGTCTGGAGCGTGAGTGCTGGCGCAACCTGGAGTTGAGCTGGCTGCGGGAGGGATTAGTCCCGAGCTACCGCACCAGCGCTGAGTTTCGACGGGTCAACGGGAGCGCGTTGCGGGCGGCGAACCGTGATTTCGTCGTGCTGTGCCAAGAGCTGGAGCTGCTGGGCGCAGAAACGATCGGCATTGACGGTTGGTTTTCTCACGCCAGCGCCAGTGACGCCAGCATCACGCCGAAGAAGGGCTTGGAAGCTGAACTGAAGCAGATCGAGCCTGACCTGGACGCCGACACCCAGTGCCTGGATGCCAACGACGCGCAGGAAAACCAGGCCGGCGACCGGTTGGGTGAAGACCCCACACTGGCGAGCAAGTTGGAGGAACTCAAGACGCGCCAGGCCCGCCAGCAGGCGCAACGCAAGCAGCTAGAGGAGAGCGATGAGACCCAACTCTCATGCACCGACCCCGATGCGCGGGCCTTGAACAAGGGCAACCAGCCTGTGACGGGCTACAAGGTGCAAGGTTGCGTTGACGACAAACACCAGCTCATTGTGCATCATCAAGTCACCAACGCCGGCAATGATCGGAACCAGCTCAGAGGCTGTCTAAAAACTAACCTATTGATTTTCTACTGGCATTGATTTTCGGCTGGCTCCCCACGCTCCAGCGTCGATTAAGCGCCTGGTAGGCTAACAGCCAACGCCTATCAGCACGGAGAAGCTGCGTCCGCTGGAGCGGACAAGACGGCGTTCCCACGCTGGAGCGTGGGAGAGCGCGAACCGGTAGAAGATGACAGGCGACCATGTCTATAACGATAAGAGCCTACAGAGTAGAAGATGCATCGCGCTTACGTTCTATTTTCTATCACACCGTGCATCACATCAATAAAGCCCATTATACCAAAGAGCAGTTAGATGCATGGGCACCTTTGTCATCACGCAATCCTGATAGCTGGCTAAACAAATGGGCAACAACGCCGCCGTTTGTGGCGATTATACAAGACAACATAGTAGGTTTTGCACAAATTGACAAAAAGGGTTATATTGATACATTGTATGTACATCATCGCTATCACCATAAAGGCATTGGGTCCAGTTTAATGAGAGCAATGATCGATTGGGCAAAGCAACAATCCATCCATCGGATTTATGCCCATGTGAGTATCACAGCACGTCCTTTTTTTGAGTCAAAAGGTTTTACTGTTGTTAAAGGACAAACCGTTACAGTACGAGGTGTAGCGATGAATAATATAATCATGGAAAGCCATATTAGCTCATGAGATTAGATCACTTATTAGCTTTGATCAACATAATCAATCGTAAGCGTGTTAGGACCGTAGCGGGCTAAGCGTAGGATGGGCAAAGCAAGCGCCCGACAAGAGGGTCCAAGGTTTCGGTCACTGCGCCGAGGTTTCCGAACCGTAGCAGCTTGATAGGATGCACAAAGCGAAGCGTGCCCATCAAATCTCTTTTTCGCCCCGACGGCCTTTTGGAGTGTGGCGGCAACTGGTGGGCCCAGTGCCTCGGGTGATTCCTCGATGAT
Source organism: Candidatus Thiosymbion oneisti (assembly GCF_004359955.1). NCBI lineage: Bacteria > Pseudomonadati > Pseudomonadota > Gammaproteobacteria > Chromatiales > Chromatiaceae > Candidatus Thiosymbion > Candidatus Thiosymbion oneisti. The sequence continues at coordinate 111,493 of NZ_SMSC01000012.1, read as the reverse complement.
TGGCTGGTCGCACTAGTCTGGCAGCCGGCACCAAGCCGCCGCCGCTTTGGATCAGAAGCGCCCAACAACCAAAGCGCCGTCGCCGCGCCGCGTGGGAAACGCCACACCACTGATCCTTGAGCAACGGTCGTGGTCGTAGCGTGCACCGTCGCAGGCCGCAATCCGGTTGCGGCGCTTTGCCGGCGCACTCCAAAGGATCGGGCCGATTACCCGACTGCTCCTATTGACTTACCCGCCAACAGCTTGTTTCAGCGATGTTTATCATTCGGTTGCCCTGCTAAATTAGTGTCCATTCGTGTTCATTCGTGGTTCCCTGTAGCATACGCCTCTGAACTGCCGCCTCGGAGCCGACAGATATGATCGATGTACGGGTCCAAACCGAGCCATTCGATATCGCCGCGGAGCAGGAAGACCTGTGGCGCGGGCGGCCTCAGGTCGGGGCCCTGGTGACTTTCGTGGGGCTGATGCGGGATATGAACCAAGGCGAGCGGGTAAGCCGGATGATCCTGGAGCACTATCCGGGGATGACCGAGAAGGCCCTGATCGCCATCGCCGAGGAAGCGGGCAGGCGCTGGGACCTGCAGGGGATTCGGGTCCTGCACCGGGTCGGGGAGCTCAGGCCCCAAGACCCGATTGTCCTGGTGGCCGTAACTGGCACCCACCGCAGCGAGGCCTTCCGTGCCTGCGAGTTCCTGATCGACTACTTGAAGACCCGTGCCCCCTTCTGGAAAAAGGAGATCACCGACCAGGGCGAGCACTGGCTGGACTCCCGGACCTCGGACGCGACGGCGGCGCGGCGTTGGGAGCAAGCATAGCCTTTGGCCTCTTGTGCTTCCAGCTTCCAGTTGCCGGCTTCCAGCAATGACGGAATCGTTTGAACCGAAAAGGCGTAAAGGATGCAAAGATTTCTTTGGATTACACGGGTTTTCACAGAAATGAATTCGCATGATTCCGACCTGGTTCCGTGAACTAAATGAGCCATTCATAGAATAATCCCTTTATAAAACAACAGGATAATGGAAAAATTCATTCATTTTTGGACTCACCCAGCAGGTGAAATAGCCAATCTTTGAAAATCCAAGTAAAATCATAGAGTTAACCGAAATCCTGGATTTTATCTCACGGATTCACGTCCGAGTTTCATCCGCACCGCTCACCGGCATGATCTTGCATCGGGATCGACTGCCCCCAAATCGGCTTTGAGAGGGATACCGGATGTATGCTCGGACCGATGTACAACTGCTTGCAGAGTGGGGTTACGGAAGGCGAGGGGCCTCTATCGGGTCCGAGCGCAACGCAGCCCCGCCGTCGGATACCGGCATGCATCGCTCATCGGGACGGCAATCCCCGGTGTGATAGGCGGGCGGGCGCGTGCAGCGCGACGGAAAATCCGGGTGTGAGTGGGAGCAAGCCGCTTGCAGTTCGGTCCAGCTTCGGTATGCTTCAAACTTAGGGATTCGACGCTGGGCTATGTCCGCTATGATTTAGGGGCAGGGATGTCCGGCCGTGTCCGATCGCATCACCGTTACATGCAACGAAGACATGCCGCAAAATCGGAAGCCCACTTTCGATTGCGTATATTGAAAGCCCCCGTGGAAGGGGTTCTTCAAGGTCCTCATAAGACACCGGGTTGCTTCAACTGGAGGAGTGAGAAAACCAATGCCTAACACCGACTACACCATCGCACACGGCTCCGCACGCGCGGTCGCCACGAACAAGGTGTTGAAAAACACCTATATGTTGCTTTCCGCCACCCTGGTCTTCAGCGCCCTGATGGCGGGCCTGTCCATCATGCTGGCGGTTCCGAGTTGGGTGTACCTGGTCTCGGTCATCGGCGCCATGGTGCTCGGTATATTCGTATTGCCGCGGACCGCCAATGCCAGCACCGGCATCGGTATGATCTTTCTGATCACCGGCCTGCTCGGATTCGGGCTTGGTGCCATCCTGACCGCGTATCTCGCCCTGCCCAAGGGACCCCAGATCATCGGCACGGCCTTCGCCGGCACGGGCCTGATCTTTCTGGGTCTTTCCGGCTATGCCCTGACCAGCAAGCGGGATTTCAGCTTCATGGGCGGCTTTCTGTTCGCCGGCATCATGGTCGTCTTCATCGTCGCCATCGCCAACCTCTTTCTGGCCCTGCCCGCCCTGTCGCTGGCTATCTCCGGTGCCATCATCCTGCTCATGAGCGGCTTTATCCTCTTCGATACCAGCCGCATCATCAATGGTGGCGAGACCAACTACATCATGGCTACCTACGGGTTGTACCTGAGTATCTTCAATATCTTCATCAGCCTGCTCCAGATTCTCGGCATCATGGGCGATGAATGACGGACTGATCCGCAACCTGTGATCAACCCCGGCCCCGGTGCCGGGGTTTTTCGTTCCTAAACCGGAGGTAAACCGATGGATCTGTTCCTCAAGATCATCGCGGCCGCAGCCATGGGCATGATGGTCTTCTACGCCTGGCGGGCCTACCAACACTGGCAGGAACAGGGCCCCACGGCCCGGAAGGGAGACTGGCAGGCAGTGCTGCTGCCCCTGACCTTGGTGGTGGGGCTCGTCGTCCTGTTGATTGCAATGGTGCGGTAGGGTAGGCTCGAGCCCGTAGGATGGACGTAGGATGCGGTGAGCGCGGTTGGTTTTTCAGAATAGCACCATGAGGAGACGCGAACCGCATCTAATGATGCGGGCAGCGAACCGCACCTTTGGATAGCAGCCCGCGTAGAGCGGGAGAGCGCAGCGCATCCCGCCTTCAGCCGCTCACCGTATCATCGATGCGGTTCGCGCCGCCCGGCAGTGCTATCCTGAAAAATTTCCCGCGCTCACCGCATCCTACGCCCTTTGTCCGACCGACCCGACGACTCGCTTCCAGCCACATCCGGTCCCCCGAACAGCGCCAAATCATTCAGGATTGCTGTTGCCTTCCGGCATGGAGCTGGGCGGCTTGCAGAGTGTTCTCCAGCAGGCTCGCGATGGTCATGGGGCCGACGCCGCCGGGGACGGGGGTGATCCAGGCCGCGCGCTTGCTCACACTCGCGAAATCCAGGTCCCCCACCAGCTTGCCTTTATCGGTGCGGTTGATGCCCACGTCGATGACCACTGCGCCTTCCTTGACCCAGTCCCCCGGGACGAACTGCGGTTGACCCACGGCGGTTACCAGGAGGTCGGCGCCGCGGGTCTTCGCCGCCAAGTCCTTGGTGTAGCAGTGGCAGATCGTAGTGGTGCAGTGGGCGGCCAGCAGCTCCAGGGCCATTGGTCGGCCTACGATATTGGAGTCGCCGATGATCACGGCGTCCAGCCCTTCGAGCTTGCACCCGGTGTGTTCCAGCATGGTCATGATGCCTTTGGGGGTGCAGGGACGCAGTACCGGCATGCGCAGCGCCAGTCTGCCGATGTTGTAGGGATGGAAGCCGTCGACGTCCTTGGTAGGCAGGATGCGCTCGATCACTGCCTCTTCGTCGATCTGGTGCGGTAGGGGGAGTTGGATCAGGATGCCGTCGATCCGCGCGTCGGCATTGAGCGCGTCGATCAATTCCAGGAGTTGTCCCTGGGCGCTGGTGTGGGGCAGCTCGTGCAGCTCCGAGTGGAAGCCTACTTCCACGCAGGCGTTACGTTTGTTGCGGACGTAGACAACGGATGCGGGGTCCTCGCCCAAGAGCACCACGGCCAGGCCGGGCCGGCGGCCGCCATCGGCAAGCAAGGCATCGACTTTTGCCTTGAGTCCGGCACGGATGTCCGCGGAGATGGTCTTGCCGTCGAGGATTTGTGCGCTCATGGGGCCTTACGTATCTTTATCGATACCGGAGGTTCGCATCATAGCCTCGACGCGGGCCTTTGCAAGGCAGGTTAGGCGTTCCGGGCAGATAGAGCCGGTTTGACGGAATCGAAATGGCTGGGTATCATTTTTTAGTTTTCGTGGCAGGACCGTGTTCCGAGGGCAGCGGGGTATGGCGCAGTCTGGTAGCGCACCTGCTTTGGGAGCAGGATGTCGGGGGTTCGAATCCCTCTACCCCGACCACTAAGACGATTGATGGGAAACGGCATACCGGTATTCCCATAAGGTGGTTCGGGCCCCGGTAGCTCAGGCGGATAGAGCAAGAGCCTTCTAAGCTCTGGGTCGGGGGTTCGAGTCCCTCCCGGGGTGCCAAGTGAGTAGGGTAGGGCAGGGACGATGCTCCGAATTTTCGGCGTAGCTCAGCTGCATGAAGGCATCTTGTCCAGGGTGGATAAGCGCAACCGAGCGAATACCCGGACGAGAAGTCCAGGCGGGGTTGAGCCTTAGCGGGGAATTGTGCCGGGAAGGGTAGCGACGGATTTCCGATGGTGGACGTAGCTCAGTTGGTAGAGCACAGGATTGTGGCTCCTGTGGTCGTGGGTTCGATCCCCATCGTCCACCCCAGTGCGTCCCAATGGTCCCGGTGCGTCCCAGTAGGGGGCCGTGAAAAATCCTATCCCGGAGATTTGCTCGTAAAGTCTGGTTTCCGAGTAGCTTTGCATTAGGGACCTGAGCGCTGCATTCCCGCCCAAGGGCCGTTAGCTCAGCTGGTAGAGCAGTGGACTCTTAATCCATTGGTCGTAGGTTCGAATCCTACACGGCCCACCAATATTTTCGATGAGCTATCATCGTTGAGACGATACCGGCATGTCCCGGATCAAGCGTGTCGTCAGTACTCACCCATGCATACAAGCCCCTCTCAAGAGGGGCTTTTTTGTCGGTGCTCCACCTCTGTCCGGTAAAGAAACTCGCCGCATCCTCTGCGTAGGCGTCACGCCCTGTCTGCAACGGACGATACGATTCTCGAGTCTCCAACTCGGCCAGGTGAACCGGGCCCATTCCGTCGCCGTTTCATCTGGAGGCAAATCCATCAATGTTGCGCGTACCTTGAAGGCGCTAAAGGAATCTCCCTTGGTAGCGGGATTTGCCGGTGGTGAAACAGGCAACACAATGGTTTCGTTTTTGGAGGAGATGGGGATCGAAACCGACATCGTTTGGACAGACCAACCGACCCGTATCTGCACGACGCTCATCGACAGAACGACTGCCTGCGTTACGGAACTGGTGGAGGAGGCGCCGCTTCCCACGCCGGACGAATGGTCGGCGCTTGATGAGAAGCTTTCATTACTTCTGGCGGAAAGCGACATAATGGTGGTGGCAGGTGCACCTCCACCCGGTTCACCTGAGGACGTCTACGCCAGGTTCGCCTGCAGGGCGCAAGCATCGGAAGTGGCGGTGTTGATCGATGCCCGCGGCGAAGCGCTGATGCAAGCGCTTGCTTACTTGCCGGTGCTGGTGAAGCTGAACGATCAGGAGCTTGTCGCTACCTGCGGGAGGCCGATTGATACTGAGGGAGCACTCCGTGAAGCGGCGCAGATGCTGATAAGCGGGGGCGCCCAGTGGGTCCTCGTCACCCAAGGAAAGAAAGACGCTTGGCTGCTGAACAAAACCCTTGCTTGGCACTTCACGCCACCAGCGGTCCACGTCTTGAACACAGTTGGGAGCGGCGATGCAACGACAGCAGGCATTGCTGCCGGACTAGTCCGCGGTCAATCCATGCCGGATGCCGTGCAACTCGGGATTGCGTGCGGTTCCGCGAACGCTACGACGCTCACCCCCGGCGACGTGGACGCCGATCTGGTAAAGAAGCTTGTCCCTGAAGTGGGTGTTGCGGGCAGTAAGCTAGAGCCTGTTGACATTTAAATCCGAACGGCTGATTTCAGGCGTTGGGAACATCGAGCCAGGTTACAGCGGGAGGGTGTCGCAAAAGCCCGTCCATGGGCCGTTGCGGGGCGGAAACGGAATAATGTGATCTCCCGTTTCCTTTTTTCTTCTGCATCACACAAAGACACCAAGCCACAAAGGGGTATAAGGATTGAGAGAAGAACGACAGCAATGGCGGAGAATGCTTCGTGTCTTTGTGGCTTGGTGTGAGAAAAATGAAAAAAATCAATCGGCGGGATGCGCTGCGCTTTTCAGCCCGACTTGAGTCGCACCCATTACGACACCCTCGGCGGGAGAGGGGCTTTTGCGACACCCTTCAAGGAGAGGGGCTTTGCAGAAGGAACCTCAGTCGCGTCTTGAAGCGCCGATTGTCACCGATGAGAAGCAGAAATAATCTGCGGAATCTGCGGAATCTGTGGATTAAAATAGTCCCTTCCTTCATCGTCAGGTTAGGCGACTCACGCTTGAATCCAGGGGAACACAATGAGCACAAAGACGAATCCCGGTAACTTTTTCGAGGATTTTCGCATTGGGATGAAGATCATCCACGCCACGCCGCGCACCATCACGGAGGGAGATGTGGCCCTCTACACGGCGCTTTACGGCTCCCGATTCGCGGTCCAGTCCTCCAACGCTTTCGCCGCGGCCATCGGGCTACCGCGCGCACCCCTGGACGACCTGCTGCTCTTCCATCTGGTGTTCGGGAAAACGGTGCCGGACATCTCGCTCAACGCCATCGCCAACCTCGGCTATGCCTCCGGACGCTTCCATGCCCTGGCCTATCCGGGGGACACCATCCGAACCGTCTCCGAGGTGATCGGCCTCAAGGAGAACTCGAACGGCAAGACCGGCACCGTCTATGTGCGCTCCGTGGGCACCAAGCAAGGGGGCGAGACGGTACTCGAATATGTCCGTTGGGTGATGGTACGGAAACAGGACCCCGGTGCTCCGCCCCCCGAGCCGGTGGTGCCCGAGCTGCCGCAGGCGGTCCCCGTCGCCGACCTGATCGTACCGGACGCACTGGACCTTTCCGGTTACGACACGGATCTGGCCGGGAGCGCCTATTTCTGGGACGACTATGAAGAAGGCGAGAAGATCGATCATGTGGACGCCATGACGGTGGAGGAGAGCGACCACATGATTGCCACCCGGCTCTACCAGAATACCGCCAAGGTGCACTTCAACCAGCATACCGAAAAGGATGGCCGCTTCGGCAAGCGGATCGTCTACGGTGGTCACGTCATCAGCTTGGCACGCTCCTTTGCCTTCAACGGCCTGGCCAATGCCTTCAAGATCGCTGCCATCAACGGCGGGCGCCACGTAGCCCCCATCTTCGCCGGCGATACGGTCTACGCCTGGTCCCAGGTCTTGAGTAAGGACGCGCTGCCGGGCCAAACCGATCTAGGCGCCCTGCGTTTGCGTCTGGTCGCCGTGAAGGACCAGGATTGCGCCGCCTTCCCCTACCGAAACCAGGAAGGGAAATACGACCCCGCGGTCGTGCTGGATTTCGACTACACCGTCCTGATACCGCGAAAACGCTAGCCCGCGTATCTCATAGGCCTGTCTATCTTTAGGAAATTGCCGTCCTGGTGGAACGCAATTGTTCAACCCCTACTGTTTTGCTATCCATGGCACCTGGATTCCGGCACTGCCAGACGCTACAGACAAGGGACAGCCATGCTCAGGAAGTCCCGCTGCCGCCACGGGTCGAAGATTACGTCAGCCAGACCAATCTCGTTCGGGCAATCGAGGCCTCCGTTGATACGCTCGACCTCCAGGCGTTGGGCTTTACCCATTTTCAAAGACATTGGTCCATCTATCACCCGTTCAGTCCATGAAAACGGGCACAAAAAACAGCCGGAATCTAAAGACGAAACCATAGTACATCATTTCAGCATATTCTGTATTTTTAAAAGTCAGTAGGATGGAGAAACCAGCGTGCCTACTAGGGGCTGTTGACATTTAGATCCAAGTGACTGATTTCAGACGCAGGAAGATTCGAGCCCTCAGCTCTGAAGGATTGCGGTTATGATCGGGACGCCCCTTCTTCAGCCGCAAATGAACGCAAAAAACGCAAATTCGGAATCGATTCAATTACCCGCAATTGGATCAAGAACAGGACCGTAGGCTGGCGAGGATAAACCCTGGGCGGAGGACGATCGATGCAAGAAGATCAGCAATCTACTGATGCCAAGATCAAGCGGGTAAGCCTCAAAAACCTGTGGCCGGACCCGAACAACTACCGGCTCATCCACGAGCCGGAGTACGTCGAGGTTACCGACGATCGGATCAAGGACAAGGCCGTAGCACGCCGCACCGCCCGGTTGTTGGCGGGGGAACGCAACCAAAACATCCGGGATCTGATCGAGAGTTTCCGCGCCAACGGCTATTTGCCCGTAGATCAGATCCAGGTCCGCGCCCTCCCCGATGGTGGTTACTTGGTCGTGGAGGGCAATCGGCGGATTGCCGCGTTGAAACACCTGTCTCAGGAGTACGAACAAAAGGGGGTCGATCTCGGCCAGCTTGATCCCGAAATCTTCAGCCGCGTGCCGGTGGTCCTCTACGAAGACGCGGACGAGTTCCATCATCTCACCCTGATGGCACTGAAACACATCAGCGGTAATAAAAAGTGGGGCGAATGGAACCAGGCCAGGCTGCTGGAAAGGATGTATCGGGAACACCAATGCAGCGAAGACGAGATTGTCCGCCGCATCGGGGTATCAAAAACGGAACTGAGGCGTAGCCTGCGCGCCCTGGCGCTGGTGGAGCAATATCGGGCTTCCGATTACGGTGACCAGTTCTCGGAGGCAATGTTTCCGCGCTTTCGGGAAACGGTCCGCAATCAATCACTCAAAGCTTGGTTGGGATGGATCGATGATAGTGCGGCGGATTACTATCGGGCCGAGAACAGTCAGAACTGCGAAAAGTTTTTTTCTTGGTTGTCCCGCGAACCCCTCATCGATCCTTAAGATAAGGCGTCGCGGCCAGGGGAAAGCCTTGTCGCCGCGACACGGGGGGAACCCGGTGCTCGGCTTCCCGGCCAACCTCCGCCTGGGGTAAGTACCGTGCCGAATCCAAAGCGGCGGCAAGCGCGTGCCGCTTGGTCGCCTTGTGGTAACACCAAACCCGACAGACTCCCGTCGTTGCCAGGGTAAACAATGCCGCCGCACTCCAAAGGGGCTCGTCGGTCCGAGGCGGAGCCTCGCTGGCTTGTGTAAGATGCGGTGAGTAACACGAACCGCATCGACATGGGCCGAGCGGTCGGATGCTTACAGCCAGTGTTTCGGGTTCCCGCCGGTTTGCCATCCCTGGCATCCGGATTCCGGTGTCCCAGCCGGAATGACGGCCTGAGGTTTTCGCGTGCACCGGCAACGCGGCACGGTCGGGTCGGCTGGATGCGGCTATTTCTCAAGTGCAGGCGATGGCGAGGAGGTTATCCTGTCGACCAAGTGTGGCGAAGAAGGATAGGAGCCCGTAGGGCGGGTCAGGCGCATGCGCCAAGCGCCGCCGATTGCCGCGGCGGTGGGCGCGCCGTCACCCGCCGGATGGCGGCCTGTAGGTCGGGTCAGACCAGGCCCCGTCCCGACGCAGGAGGGAGCCTGGCCGCACCCGACAGATGGGGCTGGCATACGGCGGATGGCGCAAGCTTATCCGCCCTACGCGGGCTTCCAGCCGCCAATGAATGCGAGTCGACGCAGATCGTCGCAATCGGCTCGTCATCATTGAACGTTCTTGATCCAATTTTTCAGCCGCAAATGAACGCCAAAAACGCAAATTCGGAATCGAATAGAAGACATGCCATCGAAGACACAACCACAAAAAACCTGGCCGTCCTGGCTCATACTCGTTGGCTTTGTCACCGCCATTGTCGTGACCATAGCACTCATCACCTGGGTCATGGGTACCCATGTGCTGGTGGATCTCTTGCTCTCCTCCGTACTGATAATCTCGCTGGTCGGTCTGCTGCTTATACTTTTTATATTCTGGCTGCTGCGTCGAATATTCTGGGTGCTGCGTCGAATCCCCCGTCCGGTGTGGAAGTCTGCCCTGGAAAGACTAATCCAAGACACTGTGGATCGAACCGAGGCGGCCAGTCTGATTGGGGTGGAACAACGGCAGGTCTTTCATGACCAGACCGACCGGCATTTCTCGTCGATTACCCTGGATGCCTACAGAAAGTTTCAGGGATTGGAAATCAATAAACTATCGAGAATCAACCTCTTTGCCGGCGTCAACAACAGCGGCAAGACCACATTGCTCGAGGCCGTCTATCTGCTGGCGCGCCAAAACGATTTCGATGGCTTGGTCGAGGTCATCCGCCGGCGCGGTAAGGTCCCGCAAGATCGGATCGATACGGAATGGCTGGTGGAACAGATCAGTGATGACTTTCACATCCGCGGTGTTTTCGAGAACCAACCAAGCAGCGTTTCGATCCGGGCCTACGAGGAGACAGAAGCCGGCCTAGACAAATCCCGCTACATCAAATCGGTCGAGATCGGTACGGAATTCGGCGACGTCGAGCAGGAATCCGTTACCCATATTTTCAAGGGTCGGGACCGGGAGACCCAGGCCCATTCCATCCGCCTGTTGTGCCCGGTCGTCTACAGCAGCCCCTTCTTTCTCAATGAGCCACATCACTACACTTCGTTTTATTACAAGAGTGCACAATCCAAATCGTTGCCGAAGATCTTCGAGTTCATCAGGGGGGCAATACTGCCGACCCTCAAGGACATTCGCTTGGTGGACGAACGCCGGCGCTTTCTGGTCGATGACGAGGAGTTTCCCGACTCGCTCGATCTGACGGATTATGGCGAGGGCCTGCAACGGATCTTCTTTATCTCCCTCCTGTTCGCATCGGCGGCCAATGGTGTGCTCCTGATCGATGAGTTCGAGAATGCCATCCACACGGAGCTGATCGGCCGTTTTGCGGGATTCATCCACCGGTTGGCGGAGACCTTCAATGTGCAGGTGTTTCTGACTAGCCACAGCAAGGAGTGCATCGATGCCTTTGTGACCGACGTACCGAACCCGGACGATTTCTCCTTCTACGCCCTGGTTCCGTCTGCGGACGGAAACATTGCCGTGCGGGAGTTTACCGGCGGTAAGTTCCAAAGGCTGCTCGCGGCCGGGGACGTGGATTTGAGGCGGGCGCGATGACCCGGAAAGTCAAGGCCCTCCTGGTCTTCTGCGAAGGCCCGCATGACGTGGCCTTTGTGCGCCGCGTACTTAAGCATTGCCTCGGCTTTACCAAGGTGGAGTGGAAATTCAGTGAGTTCCCCGCGCCTTTCAACAGCCTTTTCAAGACGAACGTCGAGAGGCACGCGGCTCAGGATCTCAGTCTCGACATGGCCCATAAATTCTTTCTGCCGGATCGCGTGTTGCGGCGCGAGGATGTCATCGCACTGGTCTTCAATTCGGGTGGAAAGACCAAGCGGCAAACGATTGTCGATTTCCTATCGGGGTTTCTTTCGCTTTTCGAGCATGCCGCTGTCTTTCCCGACCGAGCGGATGCGATCGTGACGCAGGCCCGATTCCTTTTCCTGTACGATGCAGACGATTTGGGTGTCGAGAAGATTCGTGAGGATGTAAAGGCTGATTTCGGTTCAATTGATGATAAGCCCTGGCTCGTCGATGGCTGGCAGATCGACGCCGCTGATCCCGCGGGTGCGATTGCAGGGGATAAGGCACTCTACGTCTGGAGTGGGAAAAGTGGACAAGGGACGCTTGAAGACATCCTGATGCCGGTGTTGCGCAAGTCGGAGCCGAAGCTTTCGGCTCATGCCGAGAGCCAGCTCGAAACGCTGTTCACCTGGGAAACGGAGCACGAGCGCAGAACGCGCTCCATTGCGGAGAGAACGAAGAAGCACAAAGCGACCATCACGCTGGCAGGCCAGCGGGAAAAACCGGGGATGTCGATGAGCGTCATCCTGGATCAGACCCAGGTGTTGAAAGACGATATCTTGGCGATGGATACGCGGGTTGCGTCTTTCGCTCGCTACCTTGCGTCCTTTATCGATGTGGGTCCACAGGTCGACAAAAACTGAGAGACTGTCCTTTCCCTCGGTTTACCGTCCCTGGACGACTTAAGTTCATGTTGTTGGGCACGGCGCAATCGAGACCGGTGACTTGATCGCCGACCCGAGAGCAGGCGCCTTTGCCCAACCTACGGGCTGTTGACATTTAGATCCAAGTGACTGATTTCAGATGCAGGAAGATTCGAGCCCTCAGCTCTGAAAGATTGCGGTTATGATCGGGACGCCCCTTCTTCAGCCGCAAATGAACGCAAATGGGTGGCAAAAGATTACATTCTCTTTTCTGTCCACAGATTACGCAGATTCTCACAGATTGCTTCGTTATCCATTTGCGTTGATTTGCGTTCATTTGTGGATAACTCCTCCGTGAAGATAGCACATGCGACCTGTCGTCCGTTTCACCCTGGGCCAGCGGGTCCTGTTCAACCTGCTCTTCGTCCTGCTGACGGTAGCCGGGGCCTTTGCGGTCGGCCGCATCTCGGTCGAACGCTACCCGGAGATCAACTTCGGGAAGGTCGTCATCAATACCTTCTACCCCGGCGCCTCACCCCAGGACGTCGAGTCCCTGATCACCATCAAGATCGAAGAGGCCCTGGAGGGACTGGAGCACGTGGAGTTCATCCGCTCCAGCTCGGTGCGGGAGCGCTCCGCGATCCTGGTCAAGTTCCGCGACGATACCGACTACGCCGCCCTCTACGACGAGCTGCGCTTCCGGGTGCTCGGGATGCTGGAAGAGCTGCCGGCGGGCATCGATCCACCCCGCTTCGATCTCATCGAGACCTCTACCTGGCTGCCGGTGGTAGCCGTCAATCTGGTCGGCGAGCGCTCCAACCGGGCCCTGACCTTGATGGCCGAGGAGCTCCGGGTTCCCCTGTCGCGCATTCCCGGCGTCATCGAGGCGGCACTCGAAGGTGAGCACCAACGCGAGTTCCATGTCTATCTGGATCCGCACCGGCTCAGCGCCCGGGGTGTGAGCTTCGAGGAAGTCGCCCAGGCGCTCGCGGATGCCAACCTGACTATCCCCGCCGGCGACTATCAGGACGGCTCCGGAGCATTCGTGGTCCGGGTGGACGAGCGCTTCCGCTCCCGCGAGCAGGTGGTCGCCACCCTGATCCGACGCGACCTGGACGGGTCCTTCGTGACCCTGGAGGACCTGATTTCAGAAGCCCGCGTCGGCTATCGGGACCCCCATATCATCACCTCCGTCAATGGTCGGGACTGTGTCACCATCAAGGTCCTCAAGGCCCCCGCGGGCAACGCCCTGACCATCCACCAGGAGGTCCGGCGCATCGTCGCGGAGTACACTCCCAGCCTGGCGCGCCAGGGGGTAGAGATCATCCTGACCCAGGACTCGACCATCTACATCGAGGCCTCCATGAGCACCCTGGGTTGGAACCTGGCCCTAGGGATCGTCCTGGTGAGTCTGATCCTCTGGTACTTCATGGGCCTGCGCAACGCCGGTCTGGTCACCGTGGGCATCCCCTTCGCCTTTCTGGTGACCATGATCCTCATGGAGCTCACCGGCAACTCCCTGAACGAGATCACCCTGTTCTCCTTCGTGCTGATATCCGGGATCGTCGTCGACGATGCCGTCGTGGTGGTCGAGAACATCTACCGCCACGTCCAGCAGGGCGAACCCCTGGAACAGGCCATCATCGACGGGACCGCGGAGGTGATGCTGCCGGTGATCTCGGCTACCGCCACCACGGTAGCGGCCTTTCTCCCGATGTTGATCATGACCGGCTCTACCGGGGAGTTCTTCTCCCTCATCCCCAAGGCCGTGAGCTTCGCTATCGTCGCCTCCCTGTTCGAGTGCCTGTTTATCCTGCCCCTGCACTATCTGGATTTTGGCCCCCGTCCCAGACACGGCGGCACACCGCTCTCCGAGCGGGACAATATCCTGCTGCGGATTCTGCGCCGCGGCACCGACGGCCTGATCCGGCTCACCCTGCGCTGGCGCTATCTGAGCCTATCCCTGGCCTGCGTCGCCTTCCTGGTCTCCATCGCCATCCTCGGGGTCTCGATCGCTGGCCTGGCGCCCCTGATTCGGATCAAATTCTTCCCGGACGACTATAGCCTCTACTACGCCTTCATCGAGGGTCCGGCCAACACCACCATCGAGCGCACGGACGCGCAACTGCGGGAGATCGCCCGCTACATCATGGCCGACGGTCCGGGCTATGCCCGCTCGGCGGCCGGCTTCGCCGGCTTCGTCTTCAACGAGGACTATGAGCAGGAGTTCGGTCACAACCTGGGTACGGTCACGGTGCCCCTGCCTGATCGGAAGGTGCGCGCCTTCCAGGATCCCATCGCCCACCTGGATGCCATGCGCAAGCGCCTGAACGAACGCTTCGCCGGGGAAGGATTCGAGATTCACATGCGGGCCGAGAAGGATGGGCCGCCCACCGGCAAGGACGTGAATATCCAGATCGTCGGCTCCAACGAGCGCGCGGTACTGGGGCTGGCCGATGAGTTGCTGCGGGCCCTCCGGGAGAACCCGGAGCTGGGTCCTCACCTCACCGAGCTTACGGACAATCGGGGCCGACCGGCCCGGGTATTCCGGCTCGACGTCAACGCATCCAAGACCCGGGAGCTGGGATTGACCCCAGGGGACGCCGCGCGGCTGGCCGCCGCCGTGCTGGACGGCCGCTACATCGGCGACTACCGCCTGAGCGACGAAGAGGTGGACTTCAAGCTGCGGATCGATCCGGCCTATATCGACGCCCCCGAGGCGGCACTCTCGATCCCGGTCCGGGAGCACCCCTCGGGGCCCGTACACCTGGGGGATCTCGTACACCCGGTGGTCGAGATCCAGTCCGGCGAGCTCAAGCGCTACCGCGGCCAACGCAGCTTAGCCATCACCGCCAACATCAGACCTGGGGCCCCCATCTCCTCACCCCTGGTAGCGGCCTGGGTCAAGCAACACTATGCAGAGGTCCGAGACCGGTTTGCCGGCGCCACCCTGGTCTTCGGCGGTGAGTTCGAGGAGACCCAGCGTTCCTTCGACAGCCTGACCCAGGCCTTCGGGCTGGCGGTGCTGCTGATCTACCTAATCCTGGCTACCCAGTTCAAATCCTATCTACAGCCGCTGATCATCCTCTCGGCGATCATGTTCGCCATCACCGGCGTGGTCTTCGGCACCCTGGTTACCCAGACCTTGTTTACGGTCAACAGCTTCATCGCCGTCGTGGGCGTCACCGGCGTGGTGGTCAATGATTCCCTGGTCCTGCTCGACTTCATCAACCGCCGCTACCGGGCAGGCAAGACGCGCAGGGAGGCGGTGACCGAGGGCGTCCACGTGCGCTTGCGCCCCATCGTCCTGACCACCCTCACCACGACCTTGGGTCTGCTCCCCATGGCCTTAGGCATCCCCAGCTATTCCCTCATCTGGGGCACCATGGCCTCGGCCTTCGTCACCGGCCTGGCTACCGCCACCTTCCTTACCCTCTTCATCGTCCCCGTCGCCTGGGATCTGCTCATGGAAACCAAGGAGCGGAGGGCGGCCAAGCGGGAGCAAAAGACTGCTGCTGGTGCTTGAGGGCTCCCGAAGGCCATGCAGAACCATGAATAAACACGAATTCACACTAAAACCTACGGGCTGGGAGCAGGGTTGGGGGAGAGGGGATCAATCCGCAGATTCCGCCGATTTCCGCAGATTATTCGTGTTAATTCGTGTCCATTCGTGGTTCCCCTTGTCGGGTACAATAAATATGCTTTGTTCTCCATAAAATCCGTATGTGGCGTAATCGTTCAGCTCCCCTCTGGATTTCGGCTTGATGCGAACATAACTCCTTGCCTGTCATTTCGAGCGTAGCGAGAAATCCTTGTCCCGACGGAGGGGGGATCTTATGCTCAAACAACACTGTTACTTCGTAATTATTCAGACCTTCACTGTTTTGCCGTCCATGACATCTGGATTCCGGCACTCCCTGCCGGAATGACGGGGTGGGGGCTGAACCATTACTCCACAGTAGTTAGCCGTGGTTTCTTTCTCGGTCTGAACCTTAAGAACGACCGCCGCATAAGAACATGGGATTTGATACGGAGCCGACTGGCTACGAGAAGACCATCCTGTCGGATCTGCAGGGCGCTTGGCAGTGCCTGCGCGGGGAAGTGGCCGAGAATCCGGGGTTCAATGGCTGGGAACGGGCGATTTTTCACATCGATGAGGCCATGAGCTGGGAATCCGTGCGCAACCTCCGCCGGATGCAGCGAAGCCTGATACTCGTTCGCAATATCCTTCAGCAGACCGACGTACCGGATGATGTGACCGAGTGCCTGGAGGCAGTGAGCGAGCTTATGGACGAAACGCTTGAAGCGCTCTCAAGCGGTGAAATTTGACCTATCGGTAGTCTTATTCTATCACGCTCGTTCCCAGGCTCCAGCGTGGGAACGCCGTCTTGTCCGCTCCAGCGGACGCAGCTTCTCCGTGCTGATCGGCGTTCTGGCGGTTAGCCATTCGCGCTTAACTGACGCTGGGTAGTGGTTAATATCTAAGTTGGAACACGACCAACGGCACTGGTTGCGTTCCGGGAGGGTTGGGGAGAGGGATCAAAGGATGAATCGCTCTTACTTTTCACTTATAAATTTACCACTACCTCGACGTTGAGTGTCAGATCCCTCCGTCGGGATCAGGTCTCGCTCCCCACGCTGGAGCCTGGGGAGCCAGCCGAAAATCAATGCCAGTAGAAATCAATAATAGGTTAGTTTTAGACAGCCTCTGAGCGTCTCTGATCATCGTTCCCGGCGTTGGTGACGTCGTGATGCACAATGAGCTTGTGTTTCTCATCGACGCTGCTTTGCACGTTGTCGCCGGTTACATGCTGTTTCCCCTTGCTCAAGGCTCGTGCGTCGGGGTCGGTCCGTGAGAATTGGGTCTCTGCGCTTGCCTCTAACCGCTCGCGTTGTGCCTGCTTGCGGTTCTGCCGCTCCTTGAGTGCTTCCAGCTTGCGGGCCAGCGCGGGGTCTTCTCCTAACCCCTCACCCGCATCGGTTTCCTGCGCGTCGTTGGCATCAAGCTCTCGCGTGTAGGCTTGCAGCTCACGTTCGAGCTGCTTCAATTGCGCTTCCAAGCGCTTCTTGGTCGTGATGCTGGCGTCACTGGCGCTCGCATGGAAAAAGGAGCCGTCGATGCCGATGGTTTCTCTTCCCAACAGGTCCAGCTCTTGGCATAGCATGACGAAATCACGGTTCGCCGCGCGCCGGGCGTTCCCGTTTACTCGCCGAAACTCAGCGCTGGTGCGGTAGCTCGGGACCAAGCCCTCCAGCAGCCAGATCAGCTCCAAGTTGCGCCGGCACTCCCGCTCCAGACGCCGCGAGCTCCGCACCCGATTGAGATCGCCGTAAAGATACAGTTTGAGCAGCAGGCTCGGATCGAACGCCGGCTGACCGGGCGTCAGATCACCCGTCGCATTGGTAAAGCCCAACGCCGGCAGGTCAAGCGTGTCAACGTAAGCGTCGAGCGCCCGAACGTGGTTGGTTTCGCTGACCTAGAGGGCGTTCTCAATTGAGCTGAATCCTCATGAAAATCAAGCACATCAGGCCCATGCAGCAGCGGCTACGAGTTTCCGGAGCTCACCCGTCGCATGGGTAAACCCCAACGCCGGCAGGTCGAGTGTGTCGACGGAGGCGTCGAGCGCCCGAACGTGGTTGGTTTCGCTGACCTAGTCTTCAATCCGGGCGGGCAGGCGTGCGGCCTGGGCACGGGCTATGCCTGGCTTGTAACCTCTCGCCATCAATCTCACCCTCTCGGATCGAACTCGACCGGGAGTTTTCCCTCGCCATGACCAGGGGCGAATTCTTTTACAGTCTCTCCAGCGTGGGGAGCCAGCCGGAAATCAATGTATTAGTTTTTAGACAGCCTCTAACTCTAACCGACTGTTTTTCATGTGTTAAATAGCCACAACACCCACGCGGTTCGCACCGTGGACCCTAGGCTAACCGCTTGATTGACCGTAGCAATCCTAAATGATTTGGCGCGGTTTGGGGGATTCGACGTGTTGCGTTCGACGCCCAACGGTTCGTTGGTCTACGGCCAGGCCGGTGCCGGCGTCTTAACGCAACCTACCCCCACATGATCCCCCGCGCGGCCTGCACGCGCGGACCTTGCCTTAAGTGTAGGTTGCGTTAAGCCGCGCGCGAAAACGCCTGGGGGAACAACACAGCGTAACGCGACACGACGCGAGGATCCGTTTTAACCAGATAGCTTCTGAGGAAAAAGAATTCCCACCAGCGGTGCTCCCTGACGCTTGCGGTTTGGCCCCGATCCCGCTCCTCCTGTATCTTGCTTAGGATGCGATTGGAGAAGATCAAGCTCGCCGGCTTCAAATCCTTCGTCGATCCCACGACCGTGCATTTTCCGAGCAACCTGGCCGGGGTCGTGGGACCGAATGGGTGCGGCAAGTCCAATGTCATCGACGCCGTGCGGTGGGTGATGGGGGAGAGCTCGGCCAAGATGCTGCGCGGCGAGTCCATGTCCGATGTCATCTTCAACGGCTCCACCGGCCGTAAGCCGGTGGGCACCGCCGGTATCGAGCTGGTGTTCGATAACAGCGACGGCGGTGCCGGCGGGGAGTACGCCAGGTTCAGCCAGATTTCGGTCAAGCGTCAGGTCTCCCGGGACGGCCAGTCGGTCTATTTTCTCAACGGCGCACGCTGCCGTCGCCGCGACATCCAGGACCTGTTTCTAGGCACGGGCTTAGGTCCGCGCAGCTACGCCATCATCGAACAAGGCATCATCTCCCGGTTCATCGAGGCCAGGCCCGAGGAGCTGCGCCTGTTTCTGGAAGAGGCAGCGGGTATCTCCAAGTACAAGGAGCGGCGGCGTGAGACGGAAAACCGGATGCGCCACACCCGCGACAACCTGGAGCGCCTGGATGACCTGCGCGAGGAGGTCGCCAAGCAGCTCTCGCACCTGGAACGGCAGGCCGCTACTGCCGAGAAGTACCAGCGCCTCAAACAGGATGAGCGGCGGCTGGAGGCGGAGCTGCGGGCCCTGCGCTGGCGGTCTCTCGACCGGGAGATCGGCGCCCGGGACGAGTCCCTGCGGAGCCGGGAGACGGCGCTTGAGGGCCAGATCGCGCGCCAGCGGCAGCTGGAGGCGGATAGCGAGAAATTGCGCGACCGCTATGTCGAGGCTTCGGACGAGTTTAACGAGGTCCAGGGTCGCTATTATGCCGTCGGTTCCGAGATCGCACGCCTCGAACAGGGCATCCGGTTTGCCAAGGAGAGCCGCGGACGCCAGGAAGGGGAGGTCGACCGCCTGGAACGCGAACTCACCGAGGTCCGGGATCTGCTCGCCCGCGAGGAGCATACCGTGGCGGAGATCGACACGGCCCTGGCTACCGACGGACCCGAGCATGAGGCGGCCGAGGCGGCGCTGGCGGAGGCCCTGGTGCAGGTGGGTTCCGTCGAATCGCAGCTTGAAGCCTGGGAGGCCCAGTGGGAGGAATTCAACCGGCAGGCCGCCGCCCCCGCGGAATTGGCCCAGGTGGAGCGGACCCATATCAACCATCTGGAGCAGCGCATGGATCAGGTCCGGGCCCGGCAGGGCCGAGTAGAGGAGGAGCTGGGACGGCAGAATACCGGGGAATTGGAGATCCGAATCCAGGCCCTGCAAGGGCAGGCCCAGGGGTACGATGAGCGGATTGTCGCCCTTCAAGATCAGGAGCGACAGCTGACCGGGGCCCTTCAGGAGCAGGAACGGGCGCTGCGCGAGGTGGGTGGGCAGCTCGATACGGCGCGGACCGAGCTGCAATCGGCACGTGGCCGCCAGGCCGCGCTGACCGCGCTGCAGGAGGCGGCCCTGGACGATGCGGACGCGGCCCTTGCCGATTGGCTGAACGACCAGGGGTTGGCGGACGCCCCCAGGTTGGTCGATGAGCTGGCGGTCGAGCCCGGCTGGGAAGCGGCGGTGGAGACGGTGCTGGCGGATCACCTGCGTGCCATCTGCACCGATTCCCTGGATCGGGTCGGGGCCGGAGTGGATGGGGCGGACCTTGGCTCTCTGGCGCTACTCGAGGGGACCGAAACCCTCGGCCCCCTGGCTCCCGACTCGCTCCTGGCGCAGGTGCGGTGTCCCTGGCCTCTACACGGGTTGCTCGGGTCCGTGCGGGTGGCGAAGGATCTGCCGGCGGCTCTAAGCGAGCGCGGCACCCTCGATTCGGGCGGGGTCCTGGTTACCCGAGACGGGGTCCTGGTGGGCTCCAACTGGCTGCGCATGCCGGAAGCGAACGGTGCCTTGGGGGGGGTGCTGGTGCGGGTCGAGGAGCTCAAGGAGCTGGAGCGCCGAGCCGTAACCCTCGAGGCCCAGGTCCGGACCCTGGAGCAGGAGCAGGAGCAGCTGCGGGTGCGTCGGCACGGGGTCGAGGAGGAACGCGAGGCGTTGCGTACCGAGACCGCCGGGCTCGAGAAGGCCGGCGCCAAGATCCGGGCGGACCTTACGGGATACCGCGCCCGACTGGAGCACCAGAACGAGCGCCGTGCTACCCTGGAGGCGGAGCGCGCGGAGCTGGCTGAGCGTCTGGCAGAGGCCGTAGCCGAGGAGGCAGCGGCGCGGGAACGCCTGCATGGGGCCCTGGAGGAGATCGATACCCTGGCCGACCGGCGTGCGGCTTTGACCTCACACCGCGAGGCCCTGCGGGGTCAGGTGGCGAAGGCGCGGGAGCAGGAACGGGAGTCGCGGGAGCGGGCCCATCGCCTGCAGGTCGCCATCGAGGCCCGCCGCGCCTCGCGGGAGGCCAGGCTGCGCAACCTAGAGCGGGCGCGGGAGCAGTGTCGCCAGCTCGCCGAGCGCCGCGATGAGCTGCGCCTGAGCCTGGAGACCTCCCTGGCACCCCTGGCCGGGCAGGAGAAGGGACTCGAAGCGCAGCTTGCCTTGCGTCTCGAGGTCGAGGGGCAGCTGGGCACCTCGCGGCAGCAGATGGAGGAGCTGGATGGCCGCGTCCGCACCCTGGAGCAGGAGCGCCACCAGGTAGAGCAGGACCTCGGTGAGCACCGGCGGGAGCTGGATGCCCTGCGCCTGGCACGGCAGGAACAATTCGTGCGCAGGCGGACCCTGGAGGAACAGCTCGCCGAGGCGAATCTGGATCTGCAGGCACTACTCGCCGATCTGGAGGCGGATGCCGGTGAGGAAGTCTGGCAGGAGCGGTTGGAGAAGGTCTCGGAGCGCATCGCCCGGTTGGGCAACATCAATCTGGCGTCCATCGACGAGCTCGCGGAGCAGTCCGAACGCAAGCGTTACCTGGACGCCCAGCACGCCGACATTTCCCGCTCCCTCCAGACCCTGGAACAGGCCATCCGGCGCATCGACCGCGAGACCCGCGACCGGTTCAAAGAGACCTTCGATGCTGTCAATCAGGGCTTTCAGCAGCTCTTCCCACGCCTGTTCGGCGGTGGTCAAGCCTACCTGGCGCTTACCGGCGAGGATCTGCTGGAGACGGGCGTCACCGTCATGGCGCGCCCGCCGGGCAAGCGCAACGCCAGTATCCACCTCCTCTCCGGCGGCGAGAAGGCATTGACCGCCGTGGCCCTGGTGTTCGCCATCTTTGAGCTCAACCCGGCTCCCTTCTGCATGCTCGACGAGGTGGATGCACCCCTGGACGACGCCAATGTAGGGCGCTTTTGCGAGCTGGTGCGTTCCATGTCCGATCGGGTGCAGTTCATTTTCATCACCCACAACAAGCTGACCATGGAGATCGCGGACCATCTCCTAGGCGTGACCATGCAGGAGCCGGGCGTCTCCCGTCTGGTGTCGGTGGATGTGGAAGAAGCAACCAGGCTGGCGGCGGTGTCTTGAAATCGCTGCCAGCTACCGATCGCCGGCAGTCGTCTCGGATGGGGGGACTGAACCACGGATGGACACGGATAGGAGTGCTCAACGCCTTGCAGCGTCACGGATGAGGGGAAAAGAGGAGAAAAGAGGGGAAAAGGTGTGTGTAAAAAACGAAAAGGGTGTACACTAAGTGCAGTGTCTTTCGGCATCATGGATAGAGGAGCTATCCACGAGTGGGCTGGCGCGGCGGTTAATCATTTTCGTTATCCTTTCAATGGTCCTACCCAGGTATCCCATGGATTCTGTCAGCGTTCGTGACTTTCACACTCAACCCGGTGAGGTGTGGGAGAAACTGGTCCAATACCACAAGCTGGTCGTCACCCGTAACGGCAAGCCGTTCGCGATCCTGACCGAGGCCAGCCCGACTGTGGTCGACCGCGACCTGCAAGCCCGACGCGACCTCCGGTTCGGTCGGGCATTGGACGCAATCCGCAGCCGGACCCGTGAGCAAGGTTCGGACAAAATGACCTTGGACGAGATCAATGCCGTCATCAGGGAGGTCCGAGAGGAACGGCGGCATGAGGCTGGTGCTTGACACCAATGTCCTGGTATCCGGGTTTCTGTCCGATATTTCGCCACCGGCACAGATCCTGAACGCCATGCGTGATCGGACGATCACGCCGGTCATCTCATCCCCCGTTGTTGCCGAGTATCGAGCGGTCCTCTTGCGACCCGTGTTACGACTGGATTCCAGCGAGGTCGTCGAGTTCCTGGCCGCCCTTTCGGACAATGCCTTGTACATCGAACCCTTTCCCATTGATCCGGACGACTTTCCCGATCCGTCCGATCTGCCGTTCTATGCCACCGCATTGGCGGGTTCGTGCCCCCTGGTCACCGGCAACCGCAAGCATTTTCCTGCCGATGGACCGGTGGAGATACTGACTCCGCGGGAGACAGCAGAGAAGCTGTCTTAACCATAAGCCACCTGATGAATCCAGGGGACAGGGTGCAGGGGACAGTTGTCAGGGAAGGTTCCCTGATAACTGACAACTGATAACTGCCCCCTGAGATGCGGTTCGCGCGGGGAGAGCGTGTACTGGCCGGCAAGCTCGGAACCACTACGCTCACCACATCCTACGTCCTTGGAATCGCTCACAGATGGGGCATCATGCCCTTTACCACCATGTCGGTAAGGCTCACGATCCCGACCACCTCGCCGTCTTGCACCACGGGCGCCCGGGTCAGGTCGAAGCGGGCGAATAGGCGCGCGCAGTGACGGATGTCCATCTCGGGACTTACCGACAATGCAGGCTTGGACATGATCTCATAGATGTTGACCCGGTCCGGGGCGCGGTCCTTGGCCAGCACCTGGCGGGAAATGTCCGAGACCACGACCATGCCGATGGCGTCGTCCGCGTGGCGCTTCCTGACGATGAGGGTCTTGGTATCCACATGGGCCATGGTCTCCAGGGCATGGGCTACCGTGTCCAGGCCGTCCACGGTATCGAACTGGGGCTTCATGACGTCGCGGACGCGCACGAGCTGTTTGGTGTTCATGTCAGGATCTCCTTTTGCACGGTCTCGAAGAGTCTACGAACCTGATGATTGACGCCTACGGCGTCTTCCACATCCACCTGAAAGGCGATCCCATGACCGGGCCGCTCGTCGAAGTGTCCGGCCTTGGCGATGGTTTCCAGGATACTGCGACTCATATGCTCCTCGACCAGCAGTAGAATGGCGTCGCGTTGGGTCTCCAGGGTCAGACCGAAGAAGGTCTTGGATTTCTCGAGCCCTTCTCCCCGGGCTTGACTGATCACGGTCGAGCCGGTCGCCCCGGCCTTGCGGGCGGCCTCAAGCACGTTTTTCGTTTCACTGTCTTCGACAAATGCCAGGATGAGCTTGAAGTGCATGCGTTCATTCTCCTACGGATGGGGATGCAGACCGGATCTGCGTCGGGTAACGAGCTCGCTGAGCTGGGCATAGGCGATCACGGTCATGATCGGGAACAGGCAGGCAAAGGCGATGAGCCCGAAGCCGTCGAGGAGCGGATTGCGCCCCGGAATATTACTCGCAAGCCCCAGCCCCAGGGCCGCCACCAAGGGCACCGTGACGGTAGAGGTCGATACCCCCCCGGAGTCGTAGGCCAGGGCGATGATGGCCCGCGGCGCGAACCAAGTCTGAGTCAACACCACCACATAGCCGGTGATGATGTAGTAATGCAGCGGCGCCCCGGTAACGATGCGGTGGGTACCGAGCGTGATCCCGATGCCGACGCCGATGGCTACGGCGATCCGCAGCCCCCAGGGGTGAATGGCGCCGGCCGATACCTGGTGGGCCTTGATGGCGACGGCGATGAGGGAAGGCTCCGCGATGGCGGTCGAGAATCCGATTGCGAAGGCGAACAGATAGACCCAGGCATAACGCTCCCAGTGCTCGGCGCCGTCGGTCCCGCTGCCTGCCGTACCGAGAAAATCCGGTGCGGTGAGCTGCTCGGCCATGAGCCGACCCAGGGGGAACAGGGCCCGCTCCAAACCCTCGAGAAAGAAGGCCAGACCCAACAGCACCAGCAGGAAGCCCAGCAGCACCCGTTTGAGGTTGGGAATGGAGCGCCGCAGAACCAACACCTGAAAGCCCACCAGGATGCCGATGATCGGCAGCACATCGTCGATGGTCGCCAGAAGGGAGGACCAGAGAGAGACCAAATACTCGGTCACAGCAGGACCCCGTAACCCATGACGAAGATCATGGGTGTCAAGGAGGCAAAGGCGATGAGCCCGAAGCCGTCGACCATGGGATTGCGTCCCTCGATGCTGGAGGCGAGTCCCACGCCCAGGGCCGTCACCAGGGGCACGGTGATGGTCGAGGTGGTCACGCCGCCGGAGTCATAGGCGATGCCGATGATCTCTTTGGGGGCGAAGACCGTCATGATCACTACCCCGAGATAACCGCAAATGATCAGATACTGAATCGGCCAACCCCGCAGGATGCGCAGCACCCCGATGACGATAGCCACACCCACCGACAGGGCGACGGTGTAGCGCAGCCCCTCGGCATAGGCCTCGCGGGCGTCCGTCGCGTCGACAATCATGCCCCCTTGGGCCGCGACCTTGGCGGCCTCCTCGGCAACCGCAATCAGGGCCGGCTCGGCAATCGTAGTCCCGAAGCCCAGGGCAAAGGCGAACAACAACAGCCACAGCAGACTGCCCTTGGCGGCGAAATCCCAGGCCATGTTCTCGCCGATCGGAAACAGCCCGAGCTTGAGCCCCTGGATGAACAGGGTCAGTCCCACCACCACCAGCAGGGTACCCCACAGCAGCTCCAGGAGATTAGGGATGGGCCGGCCGAGCACCAGGAGCTGGAAGAAGGCGATCACCCCGATGATCGGCAGGAGATCCTTGACGCTGCCGGTCAGGGATTTCAAGAGTTCAGGCACAAGGGCTTTCATCGATTCACGCTGAGGGGTTTGGGTGCCTATCGTTCATTCTTTGGAGACCGGTTCGTGGTAGTGGTAGTGCTTAACATGTAGTGATGGATTTCCCGCTAAGAGGCTGTCTAAAAACTAACACATTGATTGTCCCCAAAAACTTCAGTCCGCCGTAGGCGGATCGAGGTACAAACCTCCATCTTCCAGATGGATTATCTTCAGTCGGCGGTTTAGTCCGCCGAGGGCCACTTTAGTGGCCCAACCTACCAGCTTCAGCTGGTAATGGTTGAGTTTAAACAGGTAGGCTGGGTCGAGGGACGAGACCCAGCAAACCAGGCTTGCTCGTAAACGCTGGGTTTCGTTCCTCAACCCAGCCTACTCCAGGCCCTGGCCTACGGCCCTTTTTAGACAGCCTCTAAACCTTTTCCTCTTCGCCGGGAAAATTACACGATCACTACATATTAAGCACTACCCAACGCCTGGATGCGGTGCCGGGTCAGCGCTTCAGGCATTCGCCGAAGAACTCGAGCACGCGGTCCAGGGCTTTCCGGGTGGGGTGGTCCGCCTGGTCGACCAGATCCGCGGTCACCACGCTGTGGGCCCTGCACCTGATGCCATGGGGATTGCCCGGCGAGGAATCGATCTCGATCTCCTCGAAGCCGTCGCCCAGCTCTTCGCGCAACCGCTGGAAACGCTCGGGCGGACACATGGGATCGTCCGTGAAGCGCATTCCTAACACCTTGACGCCCTCCTCGCAGGCACGGCGTCTGACCACCTGGAGGTCTTCGTCGGACACGTGGAGACCCCGGCGTCGCTCGGCACCGAGCGGAAAGGGCAAGGAGGGCTGGGAGAGGACCGGCGCCATCACCCAGGGATCCACCATCAGGGACAGGGCGAAGTTGCCGGTGAGGCACATTCCGAGGGCCCCCACCCCCGGCCCCCCGCACTCGGCGTAGAGGTCGCGGCAGAGCGCACGCAGCCAATGCGTGATCGGACTGGAGCCGCGCGCGGCCAGCACGTGAAACTCGTGGCTGATACAGGCACGCGCTATCTGGGCGAACTCGTAGCCCCTGGTCGGCTCCCTGCCGACGACCCCAAACAGATCCGGCATCGCCACGCTAAAGCCGGCTTTGACTACGCGCTCGGCGAAGCGGGAAACGGCGGGGTAGATCCCCGGGATCTCGTGTATGACGACGACCCCCGGACCCTCGCCGGCGCGGTAGACGGTCTTCGCCTCGCCGCCGCCCTCGAAGCGGGTACTCCACCAGGCCACGTCGCTGCCAGACAACAGTTCGGGCAGATCATTCTTCCCCATCATTCGATCTCCTGACGTTTTTCGAGGCACCCTATATTCGGAAACAACAAGATTGGAGCACTCCTAACTATCAGTTGGAACCCACAAATCAACACCACTGGACACGAATCAAGATTCGTATCCATGGGTGGTTTTTCGGCTCCAGAATTTGTCAATTGCCGGCAGCTGTTACACTGCCTCGGGTACCATCGATCAGGTATTCTGCCAGTCGTGCGTATGAACTGTTACTTTTATCCGCAGGCTTTGCTCGCTCCGTCACTTTGTGAATTGTCTCCTTCATTTCATCGAACGGCATTTTGGCTAGCAGTGCCATAAGGCGCGGTATGGTATCCTTGCGCGACTTAGCCGGTTCGAAATTTTTGCTTATGGTTGTGCCCAAGCGCTTGACTTCATCGAGAGACGAGAGCACTTCCCCCTTTCGTACCATGGGTTCGAATTCGGAAAGGATCCTGTAATACTCCGGGTCGCTTGTTTCCAAATCCTGCACCGCCTTGGAGAGTCGATCCGTGTCTTCTGCCAGCGACCGGGCACTTGCGGTACCCGCTGTTACCTTGGTTTCTCTGAAATACTCGAGGAGATCTTCCGTTTTGTGGTTCGACAAAAAGGATACGGCCTCATCCAACTCGCTTTTCGTGAACTCCTCCTGAAGGAGGGTCAACCTCATTGCTGCTTGACGCACACGCTTTTTCATTTCAGTTCGACTCTCTGTAGGAATTCTTCAGCGACTTGGCGGAATTCGCCTACAACGTAGTCGCGGGCATAGGGCGTATCGAAAATCGGTGTTCCTGCTCTAGAACCAGTCGCGTAGGAATCCGAATGGTGTGCAGGATTCTCGAATATCGACCACCCATGATCTTTGGCAAGTGCTTCAACCTCACGGCAAGACTTCAGCTGCTCGGGTGGCGTGTTCGAACGCCGCATGTCATTGAAGATGATGCCTGCCATTTCGATCTTCTGATGCTGGTTCCTCACCGTGAATTCGCTAAGAGAACGTGCTAGCAACGGAAGACCGATTGTTGCAAGAAATTCGGGTTTGACCGGTACGAAAACATACCGACTGGAACAATAGGCCGCTGTAGTGAGAATCGATTCCGTCGGTGCGCAGTCGATTATGATGAGGTCATAGTCAGCCTCGATATTAGAGATGAATCGTGGTAGGCGTTGAGGCTTTTCCGTTGGATTCTTCAATGTAGACGACAACTCCAGACGAGAGGCGACAAGATGGAGTAAACTGCCGTCATTCCATTTGTGTAGTGGGACAATGACATCCTTGGGATTGACTAAGGTAGGCGCGCCAGTCGAGGCTGAGGGAGCCGAAAATTGCTCGAACACATCCATGATGGTTTTTGTCTCTGGTTTGCCCAGGAGGTTGAGGTAGCCCTCAGCTCCCAAGAAATACTGGCTCAAGTTTGCCTGTGGGTCCAGGTCGATGCAGAGTACCCGATAGTTTCCGTGCCAGGCAGAGTACCACCCGAGGTTGAACGTCAACGTCGACTTTCCGACGCCGCCTTTCATGTTGATCATTGACGCGACAGTAGCCACTTGTAGTCTCCCGATTCTTGCGCTTGATGTCTCACATCACCGAAAGCATAAGCAGCTGGTGACCAGCCCCTGGTATCAAAAACACCTGGATCCGTTCGACAAAGAGGATCAAAAAGAATTTTTGCTCGCCAGTGCGAAAATGGCAACCTTCCGTTAAGTTCACGACCGGGAATAGACCCGTGGTGCCATGGATACAGCAAGTACCGCTGGGTTTCGAGAATTGGTACGGACCGCAAAGAGGGCACCTTGAAAAATAGGTGTTTTTACCAAATTGAGAGACTCTAACCCATTGATTATTCGGACATGCCTTAGACGAAAACTGCATTTTTCAAGGTGCTCAAGAGCGACCGAAGACTATGATGAACCGGACAACCACTCAGGATACCTTCTTCAAGGCGCTGCGGGACAGTCTGCCCGCGGCGGCACTCATCGAGCAACAGGTCCGGACGGCACTGGCCGAGGATCTGGGTGGAGGCGACCGTACCGCCGCCTTGTTGCCGGCGGACCGGAAATCCCGGGTCGAGCTGATTACCAGGCAGAATGCGGTTGTCTGCGGTCGGGCCTGGTTCGATGAGGTCTTTCGCCAACTCGACCCCGGAGCTCGTATCGAGTGGCGGGCGGCGGACGGCGAGCGCGTGGAACCGGGCCAAATTTTATGCACGCTGACGGGAGCTACCCGGGCCCTGCTGAGTGGCGAGCGCACCGCCATGAACTATCTCCAGACCCTCTCCGGAACGGCCAGCCGGGCGCGCTTATATGCGGACGCCGTTGCCGGCCTTCCGGTACGCCTGCTCGATACCCGCAAGACCCTCCCCGGGTTGCGTGTGCAGCAAAAGTATGCGGTGCGGTGCGGCGGTTGCTACAACCACCGCATGGGACTGTTCGACGCCATCCTGATCAAGGAGAACCACATCCTGGCGGCGGGCTCCATTGCCGCCGCCCTGACCGCGGCGTTCGCTGTGGCCGCCGGCTTGCCGGTGGAGATCGAGGTGGAGAATCTGGACGAGCTGGAGGAGGCCCTGGCTGCGGGTGCCACCCATCTGCTGCTGGACAACTTCGAGCTTGATCGGCTGCGCCGGGCGGTGGATCTGGTGGGCAGAAGGGCGCGCCTAGAGGCCTCCGGCGGCGTCACCCTCGACAGGGTTCGGGTCATCGCCGAGACGGGTGTAGACGACGTCTCCGTCGGCGATCTCACCAAGGATGTCGCGTCCATCGACCTTTCCATGCGCTTCATGGATGCCTGATGGGGCCTTGACTGTTATGGAAAATTTGAGCGGAAAGTTTCGACTTTCAATTTGTCATTTCGAGCGCAGCGAGAAATCTTTGCCTAAACAACACCATTACGATGAATTCTCAATGGAAAGACCTGCGTGTGGGTTGGTTTTGAAGATCCCTCGCTACGCTCGGGATGACAGTTCCCTGCGGTCGAGATGACAGGTTCGGTTGAGATGAAAAGAATCAGACAGGCTTCACAACTTAAAATTCAACCACCACCCGTAGTTCTTCTTTCTCTTGAGGTTCGTTCCTCATCTCGACCGACGTGCTCTTTGCATCCTTTGCGGTTCAAAAATAGCTGGAAGCCGGTGACTGGTAGCTGTAAAGCGATATGCGCTCGGCCTGCCGGCATTTCCGTTCGAGGTGGGCCATGCCATCAAATCGCAATATAAGTAAATTATAA
The DNA here is from genome assembly GCF_004359955.1 of Candidatus Thiosymbion oneisti. Lineage (NCBI taxonomy): Bacteria > Pseudomonadati > Pseudomonadota > Gammaproteobacteria > Chromatiales > Chromatiaceae > Candidatus Thiosymbion > Candidatus Thiosymbion oneisti. Next base: position 82,011 of record NZ_SMSC01000012.1, on the reverse strand, counting down.
ATTTTTATGCCTACATAAGATGTGCTTCTTTGTTCCGTCCTATCTGTTTGCGCCAGAATAAACGGTCTTCTAAAGCATCTGGTTTTCGGCTCCGCTCAAGGAAAAAATGCTGGGGCGACAATCAGATACTGGTTGCACTGAGAACGAGCCACCCGTTTCCCGGATCTACCGCGATATCCCCAGGCGATTGGTACATAAAAGGGCGTGACCGAATTCAAGAGGGGCGTCATATCCAAGGGCGCATGGCAAGGCGATCTAACTGCCGGCGCAACGCGGAAGGTAGGGTGGAGACAAGCAAGCGGATATGGGGTTTCGACTACAGATCGCCCGAGTCGCGGGTTGTTGCCGGACGCTACGGCGTGCGGGCGCGGCTGGCGGAAGTCTTGGTTTCAAAATAGCGAAGAGGTAGAGACTAGATGTCCTCACGTAGAGAACTCGCCAATGCCGTCCGTGCCCTGAGCATGGATGCGACCCAGAAAGCAAACTCCGGTCACCCCGGTGCCCCGATGGGGATGGCCGATATTGCCGAAGTGCTGTGGAACGATTTTCTGAAGCACAATCCGGCCAACCCGAAGTGGGTGGATCGCGATCGCTTCGTGCTGTCCAACGGTCACGGCTCCATGCTTCTCTTCTCGCTGTTGCACCTGACCGGCTATGAGCTGAGCGTGGAGGATCTGAAACAATTCCGCCAACTGCACTCCAAGACCCCCGGTCACCCCGAGTACGGCTATACCCCCGGAGTCGAGACCACCACCGGACCCCTCGGCCAAGGTATTACCAACGCGGTGGGAATGGCCTTGGCCGAGAAGGTCTTGGCAGCCCGGTTCAACCAACCCGGCCATGAGATCGTCGACCACCTGACATACGCCTTCCTCGGCGACGGCTGCATGATGGAGGGCATATCCCATGAGGCCTGCTCCCTGGCCGGCGTCTTGGGACTGGGCAAGCTCATCGCCTTTTACGACGACAACAATATCTCCATCGATGGCGTGGTCCGCGGGCACGGCGACATTCCCGCCTGGTTCCTCGACGATACGCCGAAGCGTTTCGATGCCTATGGGTGGCACGTAATCCCCAAGGTGGACGGCCATGATCCCGAGGCCGTCAAGGCTGCGATCGAACAGGCCCGCTCGGTCACCGACAAGCCCACGCTCATCTGCTGCCAGACCGTCATCGGGTGGGGCTCCCCCAACAAACAGGGTAAGGAAGAGTGCCATGGCGCCGCCCTGGGTGAAGACGAGGTCGCCCTGACCCGCAAGAGCATCGGTTGGAAATATGCCCCCTTCGAGATCCCCGACCATATCTATGCCGCTTGGGACGCCAAGCAACGGGGGGCTGCCGCCGAGGCCGATTGGAATAAGCGCTTCGCCGCCTATGAGGCCACTCATCCTAAGCTGGCGACGGAGTTCAAGCGCCGCATGGCCGACGAGCTGCCGGCCGATTGGGACAAGAAGGCCTGGGAATTCATCAAGTCCGTGGACGCCAAGGCGGAGAAGATCGCCTCCCGCAAGGCGTCTCAGAACGCGCTGAACGGCTATGGCCCGCTGCTCCCCGAGCTCATCGGCGGTTCCGCGGATCTGGCCGGCTCGAATCTGACCCTGTGGTCCGGCAGCAAGGGTGTGTCCAAGGACGACGCCACGGGCAACTATATCTACTACGGGGTACGCGAATTCGGCATGTCGGCCATCATGAACGGGCTTGCCCTGCACGGCGGCTTCAAGCCCTACGGTGCCACCTTCCTGGTATTCATGGAATATGCCAAGAACGCCCTGCGCTTGGCCGCGCTCATGAAGATCAACCCCATTTTCGTCTATACTCACGACTCCATCGGTCTCGGCGAGGACGGTCCCACCCATCAGCCGGTGGAGCAGATCTCTATCCTGCGGTTGACGCCGCGGATGTCCACCTGGCGACCGGCGGACGCGGTGGAAAGCGCCGTGGCCTGGAAGTTGGCCATCGAGCGCAAGGGTGGACCCACCAGCCTCATCTTCTCTCGTCAGGGGCTGCCGCATCTGGAGCGCACGGAGGAACAGCTACGTGCCATTACCAAGGGCGCCTATGTGTTGCGGGACTGCGACGGCCAGCCCGAGGCCATTATCATCGGGACCGGTTCGGAGGTCGCTCTGGCGGTCGCTGCCTACGACGACTTGACCGCCAAGGGCCGCAAGGTACGCGTCGTTTCCATGCCCTCGATGGACGCCTTTGACGCCCAGGACGCCGCCTACAAGGAAGCCGTGCTGCCGGAGGCGGTCAAGGCCCGGGTCGCGGTGGAGGCCGGCGTCACCCATCTGTGGCCCAAATACGTCGGTATACAGGGCAAGATCATCGGACTCGACACCTTCGGCGAATCCGCCCCGGCGGGGGACGTCTACAAGGCCTTCGGCATCACCGCGGAAAAGGTGGTCGCGGCAGTGGAGGCACAGGGCTGGGAGGTGGGTAACGGTTAAGGTTTAAGTGGAAACATGGCCAATAGCAGTGTGTTGGTACGCCATGAGCTCGCCCCCCCTCCCCTCTCGGAGGGTGTCGCAAAAGCCCCTCTCCCGCCGGGAGAGGGGTTGGGGAGAGGGGATCAAAGTGGTTAATGCCCCTCTCCTCTAGCCACTTAAAAACTTTACCACTACCGACGGGTAATCCCGATTTCCATAAAACATCTACAAACCTGAAAAAGACTGGAGGTTTATTCCATGACAATCAAAGTTGGCATCAATGGGTTCGGCCGCATCGGTCGCATGGCCTTTCGCTCCATTGCCAAGGAGTTTCCCGAGATCGAAGTCGTCGGCATCAATGACCTGCTCGACCCCGACTACCTGGCCTACATGCTCAAGTACGACTCGGTCCACGGCAACTTCGAGGGCAATATCATCACCCAAGGCGACAAGATGGTCGTCAAGGGCAAATCCATCCGCCTGACCGCGGAAAAGGACCCCGCCAAGCTGAAGTGGGGCGACGTCGGGGCCGACCTGATCATCGAGAGCACCGGGTTCTTCCTGACCAAGGAGACCTGTCAGAAGCACATCGATGCCGGTGCCAAGAAGGTCGTTCAGTCCGCGCCTTCCAAGGACGACACCCCCATGTTCGTCTACGGCGTCAACCACAAGACCTACAAGGGCGAGCCCATCGTGTCCGCCGCCTCCTGCACCACCAACTGCCTGGCCCCCGTAGCCAAGGTGCTGCACGACAACTGGGGCATCAAGCGGGGCCTGATGACCACGGTCCATGCCGCCACCGCTACCCAGAAGACCGTTGACGGCCCCTCCATGAAGGACTGGCGCGGTGGACGCGGCATCCTGGAAAACATCATTCCGTCATCCACCGGCGCCGCCAAGGCGGTCGGTAAGGTCCTGCCCGAGCTCAACGGCAAGCTCACCGGCATGGCCTTCCGCATTCCGACCTCCGACGTCTCCGTGGTCGACCTCACCGCCGAATTGACCAATGACGCGGATTACGGTGACGTCTGCGCCGCCATGAAGGGTGCCTCCGAGAAAGGCGACCTGGCCGGGGTGCTGGCTTTCACGGACGAAAAGGTCGTCGCCACCGACTTCCGGGGTAAGAGCACGCCCTCCATCTTCGACGCCGAAGCCGGCATCGCCCTGGATCCCACCTTCATCAAGGTCATCGCTTGGTACGACAACGAGTACGGCTACACCTGCAACATGCTGCGTTTTGTGGAGCATGTAGCCAAGAAGTAAGCCTAGAGAGTAGCACAGGGCCCAGGGGAAAATGCTCCGGCGTTTTTCCTTGGGTCCTGGATTTTTTGTGTTCCTGTTACGCGGAGAAAAGAAGTGGAAACTGCGGTCATTGGTGCGGTCATTAGTGCGGCCTTTGCGGCTCTAGGATATATACTAACGACTCTAGGACATATACTAAAATCAATATTAGAAAGCAAACGTTCTCGGAGAGCTCATCTTGTTGAATTGTTCTCCATGCTAAAAGCGGGAAAAGTCGCATTTATTATTCAATCAAAGCATAGAGATAGTCTACTTAATTTGATAAATATCCGAGATCCAGAGTTAGCTAAGAAAGCTAAAAACCTTGGATATGACAGGGTATTTTCATTGGCTTATCCTGACATGACGCCAGAAGAAAAAGAGCTACATGTAATTATCCGCGCCATCACGGAGTTTACTTTACGGCCACTAAATGAATCAATGCTGAAGTGGTTGCAAGAAGATAATTATTTTAAAGCGCAGACATGGGAACATGGATTAAGAGCTAATTTAGCCAAGAATCTTTTCGAGCTTGAGGTACATTTATTATTATGGATGGCAAAGTATAAGGTTTGGATACCTGATTCGCCAGAAAATACATTAGTTTTTTTAGCTGACGAGAAGAAACAGGGGGTTGGTTTTCCGGAAGATCTCCAGGGGTTGGTTGAGAGGGTTTTGCAAAATGAGTGCTTTCTCTGGCGCCTAACTCCGCGTAGAGCCGACCCGCCTGCGGCGGTGGGAATTCACCGCGAAAATTGAAATGTTAGGTCTTGTGCAAATTATGTAGATGAAAACAACGGCGGGCGGCTCACGCCCCCGTTAGCGCAATCGAAGCTCGGAAAATCCGACTCAAGAATCAGAATCGTGGGGGAGGAGCCCATTGTGGAGGAAGCACACAGATGATTGATCGTATTACCGCCGATCCAAAAATTCTCGGTGGAAAACCGATTGTACAAGGGACACGGTTGTCTGTGGAATTTATCTTGGAACTATTAGCTTCTGATGTTCCTGAAGAGGATATTCTTGAAGATTATCCGCATCTCACAAGAGAAGATATCCATGCCTGTCTGAAATATGCTGCACGTTCCTGCAAGAACGAGGTATATGTGGAACTTGAGCCTGTTTCAGCATGAAGCTCAACCAAGTGCCACTTCTGACAGATGAAAATATCTCGCCAAAGGTGGTCGCATGTCTCCGAAACATGGGACTTGATGTGCTGGATGCAAAAGAGCAACTGTGGTACGGAACTGACGATGAAGAACTGATAACCAGCGCATATCGGGAGCATAGATTTATCCTTACACATGATTCAGACTTCGGAACACTGGCAATCAATCAAGGGAAACCATGTTATGGGATTCTATACTTGCGATTAAAGAATCTGAGGTCCATCAATGTAATCCGGGCCTGTGAAGGCTTGCTTCGACGAAATATCGAAATCCATCCGTATACTATTTGGGTGGTCGAAGACACACGAATACGCATTCGTTATCTCATATAAGTAATAATAGAAAGATATAATATATGGGCACTTTGAAAAATACGGTTTTCGTCAACGGCGTATCTGAATAATCAATGGCTTAGAGTCGCTTGATTGGTGAAAATACCTATTTTTCAAGGTGCCCATATGTCAAAGGTATATAAAACCATGAATTTGGAAGAACGCGTAACAATCAATCCGGATATCCGAAGTGGCAAACCATGCATTAAAGGTACACGGATTACTGTATATGATATTCTTGAATATTTCGCTGGGGGCATGTCTGAGGAAGAAATATTATCGGATTTTCCTATCCTTAGTCACGAAGATATACAATCCGTTTTTGCATTTGCCGCCGCAAGAGAACGTAAACTTTCAGTTTCGTTAGCGGCATGAAACTTCTCTTTGACGAAAACATTAGTTCCAAGCTGGTTAAATTTCTTCTCGATGACTTTCCGGAAAGTAGTCATATTGATTATCTGAGGATGCAAGGAACAACGGATTCCAGTATCTGGGAGTATGCAAAAAGAGAAGGGTATACCATTGTGTCTAAAGATAATGATTTCCGACAACGAACTTTTTTATTTGGTCCACCACCAAAAGTAATTTGGCTTTCAGTAGGAAATGGAGGAACAAAAATCATTAGAGAGCTTCTTTTGAAGAAAACTACTGAAATAAAAAAATTCGTAGAAAATCCTACAGAAGGCTTACTTGTGTTAGAGAAAATATAAGTTCCTGAAAGTCAAAGGCCTAACAAAGCATTGTACCGGACCCAAAAAAGCGCTGGATTTCTCATTAAAAATCAAGAAGTTATTCAAGAATGGTAGGGTGCTCGTCGTGCCGGCTTCGATTTGCGTCGCCTTATACCGGTCGTTAGCGCAATCGAAGCTCGGAAAATCCAACTCAAAACTAAAGCTATAGAGAAGGATCACATTGTGGAGGAAGTGCCGTAGGCTGGGGTGAGGAACGAACCCCAGCTTTTATCCGGACAAACCACACCACTCCTCGAACGCCATGCCTTCAATACACGCGTTTGCGGAACTTGGCTGATGCGCAGCTACCTACGGGCAAGCATTCCCGGGGGAGTTTATTTCTTCACCCTGAACCTTGCTGAGCGGCGCGGCAATGATTTACTGCTACACTACATTGATGCGCTGCGCGATGCCCTCTGGTGAACCAAACAGGATCACCCGTTCACGATAGGAAGCGGTCTGCATCTTGCCAGATCATCTGCATCGCATTTGGCGTCTGTCGGAAGGCGACGCTGATTTTCCGATGCGCTGGTCACTGATCAAGCAAGGGTTCTCCCGAGCCGTGCCTATCGGAGAGGGGGTATCTGCGAGTCGTCGGCGCAAGGGGGAGCGTGGGATCTGGCAGCGCCGATATTGAGAGCATGTCATTCGCGACGATGATGACTACCGGCGACATATGGATTACATTCATTACAATCCAGTCAAGCACCGGTATGTGAAGCGGGCGCTGGATTGGCCTTATTCATCATTGAAGCGAATGATCGATGCGGGTTTGTATCCGCCAGACTGGTGGCGCTACACCAGAGGTATTGGGCGCGGATTATGAATGAGAGCGGCTTGTTTTTACCATTGCTATTGCTGGGGTTCGCAAGCTCACCCCAGCCTACGGGCTACGGGCTAAGAAAGAGACGGAACATATCAAACAGAAAAGGCTAACTAGAAAATCCACCTAGCCTCCTGCGTCGGCGGGTGATTTTAATGTTAGGTTTCTTAGATATCAATCAAGGTATTTGCTTTTCTTTCCTCTAAGGTGATTAAATGGTTAAACAATTAACAGCCATCATTGAAAGAGAAGATGATGGATACGTGGCACTATGCCCGGAGGTCGATGTTGCGAGTCAAGGTGATACGGTTAGAGAGGCAAGGGCAAATTTGAAAGAAGCATTGGAACTGTTTTTCGAAGTTGCTTCACAAGAAGAAATCAATTCAAGACTCCATGGTGAAGTGTATGTAACTCATGTGGAGGTCGCCGTTGGGTAAACTCAAGGTTTTCTCAGGTAAGGAAATATGCCGACTACTTCAGAGGCATGGATTCCAAGAAGTGAGAAAAAAAGGAAGCCATGTCATTATGCAAAAGCTAAACAACGAAATCTCAATCACTGTTCCGGTTCCGGATCATAAAGAAATCAGAAGAGGGACGTTATTGTCTATTATTCGTCAGTCGGGTGTTCGTCGCTCGGAGTTTGAATAAATATCAGGTCCATGAGTTAGGGTGACGAAGGAACCCCGACATCGATTTCTATAAGCCCGCGTAGGTTGGGGTGAGGTCGCCCCGAGAGGGGTGACAAACCCCAACGATTTTGGTTCGGTGTGGCGATTTTTTGTTGGGGTTCGCAAGCTCACCCCAACCTACATGGCTGATGCCGATAACCCTTGAGCTAAGAACAGTACCCACGGGGAACTGCGGATGCGGTTTTTTCGCTGCTAGGCAGAAAAGGTAATGGGGACCTTGAAAAATCCCATACTCAATGCTTTTCACGACGACGACCACCAAAGTGTGATTTTCAAACGCCTTCAATACTCTTCTGCCGAGTCTATCCTACCGCTTATCAACTAAGCTGTATGGTCCGCGCAACTCAAGAGGAGATTTTCAATGAAACCGCGACCATCGAACGAGCAGGAAGAATCTTTGGAGCCTACTTTTCTATCAGACGACTCGCCGCCTTTGCCACTTCCAATTCACGTGATGCAAATGATTTTATCCGAACAATACGCCATGAAATTCTTGGCCACTTTGGACTCAATACCTTCAGATCCTGCGAAAAAAGAGCGCTCATAAATGCTATCTCGGAGACTCGCAAGCAACCGACTCTATGTGGGTTGTGGTCAGACGTTAATGCGTGCTATCCCCGTTTCCCGGAATCATTCAAAGCTGAGGAGATCTTTTGTCTTGCATGTGAAGCAGTCGAGCCAAATTCAACCGTCGATAAGCTCAAGGTACAACGCATTTTTGACCAGGTCGTTCTTGCACATTCGCAGCCCATGAAGTATGACGATCTTTTTGCTATCGCCGTTACAGTTGCCGATGGATTCAAAAATCGATCGAGGTTTCAGCAAACCTTTCCCTCTACCGATCGAGATCAGTGGAGCAGGGGAAAAAGCCCGCGTAGGTTGGGGTTCCTCCGTCACCCCAACCTACATGGTTATGGACACAAATAAGCAAAGGTTTCAATCCAATTGGTGTTTTGATCGACATCGTGAAAAGAATGCCTCCACCCGAGCCTCTGACTCTCGGTATGCTGGAGCTTGCCGTCACGATGGGAAAATAGGATACGGAGATCCTTGAGCAAGCATCTTTGGACTTGATTGTCCCCAAAAACTTCAGTCCGCCGTAGGCGGATCGAGGTACAAACCTCCATCTTCCAGATGGATTATCTTCAGTCGGCGGTTGAGTCCGCCGAGGGCCACTTTAGTGGCCCAACCTACCAGCTTCAGCTGGTAGTGGTTGAGTCGCCATCCTAATTGAGTTTTGAGAAAGGAAAATAGGTGTCAGTTTTCAAGAAGCGTAAACAATGAACATGCGCAAAAAGACGAAATATATCCACGAAGGCCAGCTTGTTGCAGAAGTCGATGTGGAATTGATTGTCACGGACGATGAATGGTCGCCCTATTTGTCGCTTCAAGACGCCTACAAATTAGACGACGTTCATGAGGCGCTACGTCGTGGAGATTTGGAGTGCGCATCTAAAATTGCGCGAGTTTTTACTATGCAGCCCATAGCAATTTAGCTGCTGAAGATCGCCCAACAAATGGCTCAGCCAGATGGCATGATCCTAAGCACAACTGAAGCTCGGAAAATCCGACTCAAGAATCAGAATTGTGGAGAAGGATCCCATTGTGGAGGAGGCACACAGATGATTGATCGTATTACTGCCAATCCAAAAATTTTGGATGGGAAACCGATTGTACAAGGGACACGGTTGTCTGTGGACTTTATCTTGGAACTGTTAGCTTCTGATGTTCCTGAAGAGGATATTCTCGAAGATTATCCGCATCTCACGAGAGAAGATATCCATGCCTGTCTAAAACACGGATACGCATTCGTTATCTCATAGAAGAAAATGAGTCCGTGTAATCATTTCGTGTTTATTCGTGTCCATTCGTGGTTTTAGGATGCCTTGACAGAGTCTCATTTTTGATAAAAAACTCATGTCTCGCCGATCTGAGGCGAAGCCTTGTTAGTACATAGTTTCAGCCTGTTTTCCGGTACAATCCCGACAGGCATTCACAGGTTACATCATATTAACTGATCCTTAAGAAAAATGCAGATCAGGCTGAAACTATGTATACGGGTCACCAAGACGTAACATCGCGGAGAACTCTATGTCATTCATCAAGCTGACCGATCTCGATCTCGCCGGCAAGCGGGTGCTGATCCGCGCCGATCTCAATGTCCCTGTCAAGGACGGCAAGGTGACATCCGATGCCCGCATCACCGCCTCCATGCCCACCATCGAGCACTGCATGAACGCCGGTGCCAAGGTCATGGTCTTCTCCCACCGGGGCCGCCCGGAAGAAGGGGTGGTGGACCAGGAAAATTCCATGCAGCCCATCGCCGACGATCTGTCCGCCAAGCTCGGCAAGCGGGTGCCCTTGATCAAGGATTACCTGGACAAGGCACCGAAGGTCACCGAGGGCGAGGTCGTCTTGCTGGAGAACGTGCGCTTCAACAAGGGCGAGAAGAAGGACAACGAGGGGTTGGCTAAGAAATACGCCGCTCTGTGTGATGTCTTTATCATGGATGCCTTCGGCACCGCTCACCGCGCCCAGGCCTCCACCCATGGGGTCGGCAAGCTCGCCCCGAAGGCCTGCGCCGGTCTGTTGCTCTCCGAGGAGCTGGACGCCCTGGCTAAGGCCCTGGCTAAACCGGCCCGGCCCATGGTCGCCATCGTCGGTGGCTCCAAGGTGTCCACCAAGCTGACCGTGCTCGAGGCCCTGTCGGAAAAGGTCGATCAGCTGGTGGTCGGCGGCGGTATCGCCAACACCTTCCTCAAGGCGACGGGGAAGAACGTCGGCAAATCCCTGTGTGAGGACGACCTGGTAGACACCGCCAAGAATCTGATGGACAAGATGGCCAAACGTGGTGCCAGCATTCCGATTGCCATGGATGTCGTCTGCGGCAAAAAATTCGACGAGAGGGAACCCGCGCTCCTCAAGGATGCCGACGAGGTGACCGACGACGATATGATCTTCGACATCGGCCCCAAATCCACCCAGGAGCTGGCCGACATCATCGCCAAAGCGGGCACCATCGTCTGGAACGGCCCAGTGGGGGTATTCGAGTTCGATCAGTTCGGCGCGGGTACCAAGAAGGTTTCCATGGCTATCGCCGAGGCCTCCGGCTTTAGTCTTGCCGGTGGTGGCGATACCATCGCGGCCATCCAGAAGTATGATATCTATGACAAGGTGTCCTACATCTCCACTGCCGGCGGTGCCTTCCTCGAATACCTGGAAGGCAAGACCCTGCCGGCCGTGGCCATGCTGGAGCAGCGGGCGAAGGGCTAATGGCCTGATCGTTTGGCCCCCGACTTTCCATTCCGGCAGAGACCGCTAGAACAGGCGCGAAAGACCCCTCTCCACTGGGAGAGGGGTTGGGAGCAATGCAGCTAAGTATTACCGGACAGCAGGTCGGCCGTTCTCTACTCAAGAGGTATTAGTCTCTATCAATGCGCTTAATATTTATACAGTGCTGTTCAAGAGAAATAAGGAGAAGTGAATGTTAAAATTTTCCTATCGAGGTCCCACTTATAACTTTGGTTTTTTTGGAAGGAATTCTTGTGATCGTGAGTTTCCTCGCTATGTCAAAGACATCATTTGTTATAATCAAGGTGAATTCCTCCAGTATTTTCTCCTTGCTGCGGAATTTCATAAATGCATGAAAGCAGCATATTTCAAGGGAGATGTCGACATTGCAAAGGAGCGTCATAATACCCTTTTAGGGTTCTTGAACCGGAATCTCGAACGAATAACGAAGAAGAATTTCGAATTTCTGCATTCTCACTTCAAGACTCGATCCAATCAGGCCCCGCGGATTTGCATTAAAGCAGGCTACAATATCGACAATAAAGATAGCGTGGTTTCTTTATTCAGGGATGGCAATGTCAACTACCAAAGTAATTGTCGCATTGAACAGAATTCTGGTTTTAAGTGGATTTACGATACTGGCCGACCTTATATATGCAACGATATACCGAATGAGGTGAGAGTTAATGGATATTTGAACCCTAGGCTGAATGTACAGGCAGCAAAGTTGTACAATAGACCGGGGTTTATAAAGCAGAAGCTCGGTTTGGCAAAGGGTGAGGATAAAGAGTGGCGAAAATGCTGGAACAGCGATGATAACCAATCCGTGACTAATGATTCCTGCTACAAGTCGACTCTGATTGTGCCGATGACCCTATGGAACAACTCTCTTGGTGACACCTTCAGAAAATTAATCAATCTCGATGAGGTCGAGAGAACGATTTTTGGTTTTTTATGCATTGACCATATCAATATTGATTATTTCATCCCTGATATAGACATACCAATTGGCTATGTCTTTTCGGATTTACTATCTTTAGTATTTGATGTCACGAGTGGTATATACGGAAAAATCAGAAACGTTCCAAGCTGTTAAAGGTGCTATATAGCACATGCTGTCCTAACGAGGAGAAAAACCATGTCATTCTCTAGCCTATTCTCGAAGAATTTGCGAGCATATGACAACATTGAGGAAAGCAAAAAGAATCAACTATATAAAGTGGATTCAAATCTATTTGATTATGTAAATAGTGTCAAGCCTGACAGTGAAAAAATATCAGTCAGAGTGACAGATCAGGAACATAATCTGCTAGTTGGAATCATGCCTGAAATAGACTAAAAAATCACGGATCACTTCACATGAACTCCCGAAACGATTAATAGATATGGATGATCTGATGGATGATATCAAAAGTAACGGTTTGTAGAAGAGCATGGTATGGCTGAACGAGTCGTCAGTGATACCACTGCTATTGTGCATTTAGAGTGCGTGTCTCTGTGGTTCAACCTGTAACATGCACAATAGGATGAAATACGGATTTAAGACTGGGGTAAAGCAAGATGACAATTGAGCAACTGGAAGATGCGGTATTGCACCTTTCACCAGAGAATCTTGACAGGTTTGCAGAATGGTTCGAAGAATTTCTGGCCGATCAATGGGACAAACGGATAGCAGCCGATATCTTGGCAGGTCGGCTTGATGGGGTCGGCGAGCGGGCGGACAAAGCCTTCGTAGCCGGTCATTGTACTCCGCTTTGAACCACTTCGCCTCTCCCGAGTTCTGGTTTCACTACCGTAAGCTTCCCCAAAGGGTGCAAGCATTAGCTGATAAAAACTTCGCTTTACTAAAGGAGGATCCACACCACCCGTCCCTTCGGCTGAAGAAGGTCGGGGGGGGGGGATTGGTCTGCTCGTATCGGGCTTCGTTATCGTGCGTTGGCAAAAGAACGTGCAGAAGGTTGGTTTGGTTTTGGATTGGAGCTCACGGAACGTATGACAAACTCACATAGTATGCTGAATGGCGGCAACGCCTAGGCGGTCCGCACAGCGGACCCTACAATCAATCCAATGGTTCGCGTAGGGTCCGCTGTGCGGACCTTCTAAATGTCAATGCGACCTAGAAAAGTATCGCTGCAAATAGTTGCTGTTTTTATCTACCAACCAACAAGAGGAAAACCACCATGGCCCTGATTTCCATGCGTCAGCTACTGGACCACGCCGCCGAAAAGGGTTACGGCGTGCCCGCCTACAATGTCAATAACCTGGAGCAGATGCGTGCCATCATGGAGGCGGCCGACGAGACCGACTCCCCCGTTATCGTCCAGGCCTCCGCCGGTGCCCGCAAGTATGCCGGTGCTCCTTTTCTGCGCCATCTGATCCTGGCCGCTATCGAGGAGTGGCCCCACATTCCGGTGTGCATGCACCAAGACCACGGCACCTCCGCAGCGGTGTGTCAGCGTTCCATCCAGCTCGGCTTCTCTTCCGTCATGATGGACGGGTCCCTCGGCGAAGACGGCAAGACGCCCACCAGCTATGAGTACAACGTGGATGTTACCAAGCGGGTGGTCGATATGGCCCATGCCTGCGGGGTCTCGGTCGAAGGTGAACTGGGCTGTCTCGGCTCCCTGGAGACAGGGCAGGCGGGTGAAGAGGACGGGATCGGCGCCGAGGGTACCCTCTCTCACGACCAGCTCCTGACCGATCCGGAAGAGGCCGCGGATTTCGTCAAGAAGACCGGTGTCGACGCCCTGGCCATCGCCATCGGTACCTCCCACGGCGCCTACAAGTTTACCCGCCCGCCGACCGGCGACATCTTAGCCATCGAGCGTATTAAGGAGATCAACAAACGCATCCCCAATACCCATCTGGTGATGCACGGCTCGTCCTCGGTGCCCCAGGATTGGCTGAAGATCATCAACGACCATGGCGGGGCGATGGGCGAGACCTACGGCGTGCCGGTCGAGGAGATCGTCGAGGGTATCAAGCACGGGGTGCGCAAGGTCAACATCGACACCGATCTGCGCATGGCCTCCACCGGCGCCATCCGCAAGTTCCTGCACGACAAACCGGCCGAGTTCGACCCGCGCAAATATCTTGCCGCTGCGACCAAGGGCATGTATGGGATTTGCAAGGCACGCTACGAGGCCTTCGGCACCGCCGGCAACGCCTCGAAGATCACTGCCCGCTCGCTGGAAGACATGACCACCCGTTATGCCAAGGGCGAGCTGGAGCCCAAGGTCAACTGATTGCGGACCGGTTTTTCCACGGTATTGGAAAGGGGCGCTGAGCGCCCCTTTTTTAATCGCGAATGAATGCGGATAAACGCACATGCGGAATTGATCCCATTTGTGGCCCAATGCCATAAAGTCAGGCGGTAGTGGTAAATTTTTAAGGCTTTTTATGGATTCCGGACTGCCAACGATCATGGAAGGGTACCACCGGACGTTTTGGCGTGCGGCGGCAACCTTACCCCGATGCTTACCGGAACCTACGCCCGTAGGATGCGGTGAGCGTGGTATACCGCTTCATGGATGGCATTGACGGCCGGCGCGAACCGCATCGCCGGATGGCCCGTGTCCGACATCGCGCACGCGCTTTCGGGATTCGATTACGGGCACCTTTTCCGTCAACGGTATGCTTGAATAAGCAACGGGTTAGAGCCGTCTGATCGCTGAAAATACCTATTTTTCAAGGTGCCTTTATGGGGGTTGATGCGGTTCGCTGCGGGCGTCCATCGATGCGGTTCGCGCCTCCGCGTGGTGCTATCCTGTAAGACCTACCGCGCTCACCGCATCCTACGGCACTACCGCTTCACAGCTACGGGGGTGATTATCGGGTGGTGGTTAATATTTAGGCTCTTTATGGATTCCAGATTGGTCGAAGAGGACGACAGTCGGTAGCACGATGACCGATGACGGAACAGGTAGCCTTTTCTCAACAATAACAGCAAGTTATACGCCGCCCCTCTGGCTTGCTGAGAAGGCAAATTTGCGCAAAATATCCTAACCAGTCTGGAATCCATAAAGAGCCAATTTTAAATGATTTGTTGGGCTACGAGCTTCGCCCCGCTCCCGCCGGGAGAGAGCCTGCCCCGAGCGTAGCGAGGGGGCCAGGGAGAGGGGATCAAAAAGAAACCGGGAGTGGTCGGTGAACCTCTCGACTGCTCTCACTTAAAAATTTACCACTACCGAAACAATAAATGATGTACGACCAGATCAGGTTTCCTTGTCCCTGCTGCGGCCGTCTGGTTTTCGACTGGGAACCCGGATTTCACCAGCTATGCCCCATTTGCGGCTGGGAGGACGACCTCTCGCAGCTGCGTTTTCCGCTCATGCCCGGCAGCGCCAATGTGGTGAGCCTGTTCGAGGCCCAACGAAACTTCCAAAGCTATGGCGCGTCGGAACGGCGCAAGCTGGGCCATACGCGTGACCCCGTGGAAGGCGAGACGGTCGAACCGGCCTGGCGACCCCTGGACCCGGATCGGGATAACCCGGAACGCCCCGGCCGCGGCAACCGCTATGGAGATTCCTATCCCTGGCCGGACACGACTGTCCTCTACTATTGGCGCCCGACCTATTGGCGACGTTTGGTCGGATAAACCCTGTGCCTGCGTCTGAGGGATATAAGGCCAGGGCGGTGGTGTTCTAATTTTGTTGCTGCCGAGTATAGAGAACTTGAAAACTCCCTAATCATGGGGTTTTCAAGGCACCCTATAAACCGGAAACAACAAAGTTAGAACACCATTCAGGATTGCTTTTAACCAAACAGCTTCTAGAACCCTCGATAATACCAAGGGTTGTCCCAACCTGGCAGGGGATAGGTCAGCGTCTGTGGTGACGCCTGCCCGGATGCCCCCGTGGCAGCGTCGGCTGGAGATGGTAACGGTGGTGCGGAAAACCCGGAGGTCTCTTCCTGCCAGGGGCTTTGCCGGAGTTGCCAGGGGACTTGGTTGCGGAAGGTCTCGCGGTCGCGCTCTATATGCTCCAAAAAGGTATCGTGACGGCGTTGGGTTTCCTGTTCTCGTATCTCTTGCCGGGCCGCGCCCCAGGGGTCGATCCGACGCCGGGCCTCCCGTGCGGCGCGGCGACGTTCCTGCCGGATTTTTTGCCGTTGCGCGCGCACCTCGTCGAGCCACCGGCGAACCGGTTGGGACTCCGCAGAGGGTGTGCTCTCGGTCGGAGGGGGTAGCGGCGTCTGCGCCGCAAGGGGAAAGACTGCGAGCAGTCCGATGCACAGGACGATAATCGGTCTTGTCGATCGTCGGGACATTCGATCCCTTAGTTCAGGATTGCGTTTAACCGGACAGCTCTAAACTTAAAAAATTTAGCATATACCAAATTACTAACTGAATGCCCTGCCCCAGATCAAATTTCTTTCGAAACTCGACTCGATTATAGGGATGTAGGACTTGTGGATCTTAGTCGTCAGCTGCGTGTTCCAAGCGGCTGCGGGTCTCCCGGCGCAGGCAATTCAAGGTACTCAGCTCGGTAATGGGGGCACCGTCGGCGGTGGTGATGAAGAAGATGTCGTCCGCCTGGGCACCGATGGTGGCGATCTTGGCGTTTTGCAGCAGGATGCCGCAGGTGTCGAAGGCGGCCCCGATTGCGGCGAGGAGGCCTGGTCGGTCGAGGGTGAGCAGGTGCATGACGGTTCTGTGGTTGCGTTCGTCCTTGGAGAAGCGCAGCCGGGTTTCGGTCGGAAAATAACGGAGCTGGCGGGGCACGGGACGCGTGACTTGGAGGTTCGGTGCTTCCGGTTGCGATAATTCCTGCTCCAGGGCGTCCTGAATCTGCCGTATTTGGGTGGCGTCGAGGACGGGGGAGGAGCCCTCTGTTTCCAGTACATAGTAGGTGTTCAGCACCATCTTGTCGTCCGTGGTCATGACGTGCGCGTCCATGATGCTCAGTCCCCAGCGGTCCAGCAGGGCGGTGGTACGCGCGAACAGATGTTTTTGATCCCAGGTGTAGATGAGGATCTCGGTGCCGCCCCGATGGGTCAGGGGTCGGATGGCGACCAGGGGTAAGGCTCGCTCGGGGGTTTGCAGGATGGTTCCGGTCTGCCAGGCCAGCTCGTCCGGGGAGTTGTGCAGGAAGTAGTCGAGACTGAACTTGATCCATAATGGGGTGCAGACCTCACGGGTTATGCCGTACTTGGCCAGCAGGCGCAGGGTCTCGGTCTGCTTCTGTTGGATCAGGTCATCCTGGGCCTGGGGGTTGTCCAGCCCGCGCTCCAGGGCGCTCCGGGTACTCTGGTAGAGATCTTGCAGCAGCCTATCTTTCCATGAGTTCCACCATTCCGGATTGGTCCCCTGAATGTCGGCCACGGTCAGCAAATAGAGGTAGTCCAGGCGGCTGGAATCTCCGACTTCGGTGGCGAATGCTTGGATGACCTCCGGATCGCTGATGTCCTGATGTTGGGCCGTCATCGACATCATCAGGTGTCTCTCTACCAGCCAGGCAACGAGGTGGCTATCGTAATCGGATAGGCCGTGGGCTCGGCAGAAGCCCCAGGCGTCACGGGCCCCAATGAGGGAATGATCCCCGCCGCGACCCTTGGCGATGTCATGGAATAGGCCGGAGAGGCACAGGAGCTCGAACTTGGGGATAGTGCGCGCGATGGCGGTGCACAAGGGATGTCCTGGGGCATCCCCCGGGACCATGAAGGACCTTAAGTTGCGCATTACCCGGAGGCTATGCTCGTCTACCGTATAGGCGTGAAAGAGGTCGTACTGCATGCGCCCGACGACCTTGGCAAAGGCCGGAAGGTAGGCAGCGAGCACGCCATATTCGTTCATCCGCTGCATGGCATAGGTAACCCCTGGGTAGCGCATGATGGCGATGAACAGGCAACGGGCGCGTGGGTCCTCCCGTACCCTGGCGTCGACGAGGTGGCGGTGCTCGCGGATGAGACGGATGGTGCTGGCCCGGATGCCTACGATCCCCGGATGGGTCTGCAGGATGTTGAAGACCTCAATGAGGGCAATGGGATCGCGTCGGAAGACATCGTCTCCGGTCACCTCGAGAAAACCGCTGCGAGACTGGAAACGCGCGTTGATCTCGACCGGCGGTTCCAGCCGGTCGTGGAGTAGGATGGCCTCCCGGAACAACTGGAGCAGCATCTCGTTGAGGCGATTGAGCTCCATGACTGTCCGGTAGTAGCGCTGCATGAACTGCTCGACCGCCAGGTTTTGGTCCTCGTCCGTGAAGCCGAACTCCGCGGCCAGGGTGCGTTGATAGTCGAACAGCAGTCTGTCTTCACTCCGTCCGGTGAGGCGATGGAGCGCGAAGCGAATGCGCCATAACAGGGATTGACCCATTAACAAGGTATGGTGCTCACGCTCGGTGAGGAAGCCGTGGGTAACCAGGTCGTGCAGATTTTCGGCATCGAAGTGGCGTTTGGCTACCCAGCCGATCATCTGGATGTCCCGCAGCCCCCCCGGATTTTCTTTGATATTGGGCTCCAAATTGTAGGCAGTGCCACCGAACTTGTGCCAGCGGGCCTGCTGCTCGTCGATCTTGGCGGCGAAGAAGTCCTCGCTCGACCAGATTCGGTCACGGGCCGTGGCGGCTCGCATGCGCTCGAACAGATCCGACGAGCCGGTGAGCAGGCGGGCCTCGATGAGGTTGGTGATGACGGTGGCGTCGGTACCGGCTATCTGCACACAATCTTCGATGGTCCGGGTGCTGTATCCCGGTTTGAGCCCGATGTCGAAGAGGAAGGCGATCAGCTTGGCGCCGGCGTGGCTTAGATTTTCTTTCTCGGAGTCCTTCAACAGGATCATGATGTCTACGTCGGAACCCGGATGGAGCTCCCGGCGTCCATAGCCCCCGACCGCCACCAATGCCGCTCCCGCTCCTACCGGCAAGTGGTGTTGCCAGGCTTCCAGCAGCAACATGTCCACCAGGCGGCTGCGCGCAAGGATCAGCGTGTCGACCGCTGCACCTTGGTCATAGCGCTCGAACAGGTGCTCGGTGCCCTCCTTCAGGATGTGGCGAAAGGCAGCGACGGGATCGTCCCGGGTATGCAGGAGGTGCCGCAGTTGGGCCTGGGTTTCAGACCAGTGACCGATTTGCTGTTGGGAGTCGTTCATGGAGCAAGCGGTTGGTCACGTTCTTCACTGCGTAGGGTCAGGATCTCGTGACCGTCCTGGGTCACCAGTACCGTGTGTTCCCACTGGGCGGATAGACTGCGGTCCTTGGTGACCACGGTCCAGCCGTCGGGCAGCAGCTTGATATGGCGCTTGCCGGCGTTGATCATGGGCTCTATGGTAAAACACATGCCGGGTACCAGGGTCATCCCCTCACCGGGATTACCATAGTGCAGTACCTGCGGTTCCTCATGGAAGTTGCGGCCGATGCCGTGACCACAATACTCCTGCACCACTGAGTATTGTTTCCCCTCGGCAAACTTCTGTATGGCATGGCCGATGTCGCTCAGGTTGGCGCCGGGCTTGACCTGGGCGATACCGATACGCATGGCCTCTTGGGTCGTCTTGACCAGGCGCCGCGCGAGGATGGAGGGTTCACTGACGAAGAACATCTTACTCGTGTCGCCGTGGTAGCCGTCCTTGATGATGGTGATGTCGATATTGAGGAGGTCTCCCTTCTTCAGTCGCTTGTTGCCGGGAATACCGTGGCACACCTGATGGTTGACCGAGGTGCAGATGGATTTGGGAAACCCTTTGTAGTTCAGCGGGGCCGGAATGGCCTGTTGCTCATCGACGATAAAGTCGTGACAGATGCGGTCGAGCTCGCCGGTAGTGACGCCGGGGCGGACGTACTCACCGATTATCTCCAGGACCTGGGCTGCCAAGCGGCCGGCAACGCGCATCTTGGCGATTTCCTCGGCGCTCTTGATAGGCACGCTCTTACTGGGGGAGGCTGCATCCACGCTGGTTCGCGAGGGCACGACAGTGACCTGGAAAATTGCTCGAACCTAGCCGACATGTTATAAAACCAATTGAGATTCGGCAAACAGATTGCCCGTCGCCGCAGCGAGCGTTAGGGCGGCCATCCATGGGAGCGAAAAACTGTCGTTTTTCGCTCTATTTTTTGGCCCATTCTCAAGCCGGACCGGATTGCCTTTAACCGGACAGTTTCTTAAGACGACTCCCAACACCACACACGCATCGACACAGCGGGTCGGGTGCCCGGAAACGGGTTGCCTGCTGGGATGCGTGGAGGCCAAACCCAAATCTTAACGAGGTCTCGATAAATGAGCGAAGTTTCCATGCGCGACATGCTGGAGGCGGGGGTGCACTTCGGGCACCAGACTCGCTACTGGAACCCAAAGATGGGGGCCTACATCTTCGGCCAGCGCAATAAGATCCACATCATCAACCTCGAGAAGACCCTGCCCCTATACCAAGAGGCGATGAACTATCTCGGATCCCTGGTGGCCAACGGCGGTAAGGTCCTGTTCGTCGGCACCAAGCGGGCGGCGCGGGACGCCATCCGCGAGCAGGCGGTACGCTGCGGCATGCCCTTCGTCAACCACCGCTGGCTCGGCGGTATGCTGACGAACTTCAAGACGATCCGCGAGCGCATCAAGCGCCTCAAGGAGCTGGATGCGATGTTCGAAGATGGCAGTATCGAGCGCTTCAGTAAACGGGAGGCCCTGGGCTTGAGTCGTGAGCAGGCGAAGCTGGAGCGGGGTCTGGGCGGGATCAAGCAGATGGAAAAGCTGCCCGATGCCCTGTTCGTCGTGGATGTAGGCTACGAGAAGATCGCCGTCAGCGAGGCCAACAAGCTCGGGGTTCCGGTGGTCGGGGTCGTGGACACGAACAATGATCCGGGCTGCGTGGACTATGTCATTCCCGGTAACGACGATGCCATCCGTGCCGTGCGTCTTTACATCGAGGGTGCGGCTGCCGCGGTATTGGATGGACGCTCTACCGCTGCCGCCATCGCGGCCGGACGCGATGGCGAGTTCATGGAAGTGGACGATAAGCCGGCCGAGCCTGAGACCATGGCTCCTGAAGCGACGTGAAGACTCGGTTCGGTGAGGAGTTGCCTGGGGGCGCCTTTTTCTAAGGCGCTCTGAAGTGTTACCGTCTGTACCGAGGGGTTCATCGAATGAGAATGACATTTTCATTCGTGGTTCCATTGCGCATCCATGAGAGGGTCAGCAGTCATGGCGATTACAGCCGCGTTGGTTAAGGAGCTCAGAGAACGTACCGGTGCCGGCATGATGGAATGCAAGCAGGCGCTGGTCGAGTCCGACGGTGATCTCGAGGCTGCCATCGAGGCGATGCGCAAGTCCGGACAAGCCAAGGCCGCCAAGAAGGCAGGCAGGATCGCCGCCGACGGGGTGGTGGTCATCGCCGTCGCCGGGGATGCCAAGGCCACGGATGCCAAGAAGGGTGTCATGGTCGAAGTCAACTGCGAGACCGACTTCGTGGCCAAAGACGGAGGCTTTACCGACTTCGCCGAGCGGGTCGCGGCGTGCGCCTTGGCGAGCGATGCAGCGAATGTCGAGGCCCTGGGGGCCAAATCCCTGGAGGCAGGCGAGGATACCAGTATCGCCCAGGCCCGCGCGGATCTCGTGGCTAAGATCGGGGAAAATATCCAGCTGCGGCGCCTGGTCCGCTTCGATGACCTAGAGGGCGAACTCTACAGTTACCGCCATGGGGTGCGCATCGGCGTCCTAGTGGAAATTGAAGGCGGCAATCCGACGCTCGGTAAGGACATTGCCATGCACATCGCCGCTACCAATCCCCTGTGTGTGAGTGCCGATGAGGTGCCTGCCGCTACCCTGGAGAAGGAAAAGGAGATCTTCCGCGCCCAAGCCCTGGAGAGCGGCAAGCCGGAACCGATCGTGGAGAAGATCGTCGCCGGACGGGTACGCAAATACTTAGAAGAAGTAACCCTGCTCGGTCAGGCCTTCGTCAAGGACCCGGATGTAACCGTGCAGAAGCTGCTCACCCAGGCGGGAGCAAAGGTCGTGCGTTTCGCCCGCATCGAGGTCGGCGAGGGGATCGAGAAGAAGCAAGAGAATTTTGCCGACGAGGTCAGGACGCAGGTGCGTGGTGACTGAGGGCTGGGGGCGTATGAGATCTTCGGAGGCCATATAGACGAAGAATTTCATCCGCAAATGAACGCCAATGAACGCAAATTAAAATCACTTCTTATTTGCGTCTATTTGCGTTCATTTGCGGCTAAAAAATCCCAGTAAAAGGTCCCAAGCCAGTGTCTCCGATCCACTATCGCCGCATCCTCCTCAAGCTCAGTGGCGAGGCCCTGATGGGAGCGGGTGCCTACGGCATCGATCCGGGGGTGATCGGTCGCTTGGCCGGCGAGGTACGGGAGCTGGTCGTTAGCGGCGTACAAGTAGCGCTGGTAATCGGCGGCGGCAATATCTTCCGCGGCGCGGGCTTGGCTCAGGGGGGGATCGACCGGGTCACCGGCGATCACATGGGCATGTTGGCCACCGTCATCAACTCGCTTGCCATGCAGGATGCACTGGAGCGCCTGGAGGTGCCGGTGCGGGTCATGTCGGCACTGAGAATCGACCAAATCTGCGAAGGCTATATCCACCGCCGCGCCTTGGATTATCTGGAGAAGGGTTGGGTGACTATCTTCGCCGCCGGGACCGGTAACCCTTTCTTCACCACGGACTCGGCGGCAAGCCTACGGGCGGTGGAGATCGGCGCCGACCTGTTGATCAAGGCGACCAAGGTCGATGGCGTCTATTCGGCCGATCCGGTCAGGGACCCCGCAGCGGTCTTCTACCGGCGTTTGACCTACGATCAGGCCTTGCAGGAGGACTTGGCGGTCATGGATACGACGGCCCTCGTCCTGTGTCGGAATAGCGGTATCCCGTTGCGGGTGATGAACATCTACGAGCCGGGCGCACTGATGCGACTGGTTGGAGGGGCCGAGATCGGCTCCCTGGTGGAAGGTGGGGAATGAGATGATCGACGACATCAAGAAAGACGCCGCAACACGCATGAGTAAAAGCGTGGAATCCTTGCGGCATGAGCTGGCCAAGATTCGCACCGGGCGTGCGCATCCTGCTTTGCTTGATCACCTGGTCGTTTCCTATTACGGCTCCGATGTACCCATCAAACAGGTGGCAAATATCACGGCCGAGGACGCCCGCACCCTCGCGGTCACGCCCTGGGAGAAGGACATGGTACAGGCGGTGGAAAAGGCCATCATACAGTCCGATCTGGGACTCAATCCCAACACGGCGGGGATGGTGATCCGGGTGCCCATGCCGCCCCTGACGGAGGAGCGGCGCCGGGATTTGATCAAGGTGGCCCGTCACGAAGCCGAGCAGGTCCGGGTAGCGATTCGCAACATCCGGCGTGACGCAAATCACGGACTTAAAGAAGCGGTGAAGGAAAAGATGATATCCGAGGACGAGGAGCGTCGCGGTGAGGAGCTGGTGCAGAAACTGACCGACGATTACATCAAGGGTGTGGACAAGGTCCTTGCCGAGAAGGAACAGGACCTGATGTCCATCTGATACCCCTTCTAGGGGACGTTTTTGGGGAGCTTGCGTTTTGAACAAGGATACGTCGCCATCCTCGGACGACCAACCTCTACCACGACACGTGGCGATCGTTATGGACGGGAACGGGCGCTGGGCATTGCGGCGCAGGTTGCCGCGTGCGGCCGGACACCGGGCGGGGATCAAAAGCGTTCGGGCCATTGTGGAAGAGAGCGTTCGCCAGGGTATCCAAGCCTTGACGCTCTTCGCCTTCAGCAGCGAGAACTGGCACCGTCCCAAGTCCGAGGTCAACCTCCTGATGGATCTGTTCATGGGCACCCTGCGCTCGGAAGTCAATCGACTCAGCGAGCATGGCGTGCGACTGCGGATCATCGGTGAGCGTGCGGCCTTTCCGGAAAAACTGCGACAGCGTATGGCCGAAGTGGAGAAAGTGACAAGTGCCAACGAGGCCATGCTGCTCCAGGTCGCCGCCAATTACGGCGGACGTTGGGACATCGTGCAGGCGGCTCGGCGGCTGGTCGCGGATGCGCGCGCTGGTCGCATCGCGCCGGAGGATGTGGACGAAGGGATCTTTTCTACCCGGTTGTCCTTTCCTGACCTGCCGGATCCCGATCTTTTCATCCGCACCGGCGGAGAGCAACGAATCAGCAACTTCCTGCTCTGGCAGTCGGCCTACAGTGAGTTCTATTTCAGCGATCTGATGTGGCCGGATTTCGATGCCCTAGCCTATCGGGAGGCCTTAGCCGATTTTGCAGGTCGGCAGCGCCGTTTCGGCTTGACCGGTGATCAGGCCAGCATCCGCGCCGCAAATGGAACCAGCTAGGAGCTATCGTGTCCGCAAGCAAGCTGCGGCAGCGGACCCTGACCGCACTGCTCATTGCACCCTTGACAGTAGCGGCCGTCCTGTGGTTGCCCCCTGCCTATCTTGCCTTGTGCCTGGGGCTGATCTTGGTGCCAGCGGCGTGGGAGTGGTCGGCCATGGCCGGCATCGCAGTGCGCGCCGGACGGTTTGCCTACGTGGCTGTGGTGGCCCTCTGTCTGCTCCTTCTATGGCAGCCCCCGCTGCGCCAATGGTATGTACATATGATGGCAGCGGCGGCGGTCTTCTGGGGTGCCGTCGCGTTCCTCTTGTTCCGGTTGCGCACCGTCGAGTGCAAATCGGGACCGGAGCCTGTGATGGCAGCGGTGGGATTGGTGGTACTCATCGGTCCCTGGCTCGCAATCCTTCACCTGCACGCCCACTCGTCCGCAGGTCCTTATCTGGTGATCTTTCTGCTCGTGCTCATCTGGGTTGTGGATACCCTGGCCTATTTCACGGGACGCCGCTGGGGACGCGAGAAGCTGGCGCCCCTGCTCAGTCCGGGCAAGACCCGCGCCGGTGTCTACGGGGCCTTGGTCGGCGCCGGTCTGTGTGGGATTCTGTTGGGCTGGTCGCTGGGGCTATCGCTCGGGTATGCAATGCTGCTCGTCGCTCTGTGTGTCCTGGTGGCATTGGTCTCGATGATCGGCGACCTGTTTGAGAGCTTCGTCAAACGCAGCCGCGACCTGAAGGACTCGGGGCAGCTGCTCCCCGGACACGGCGGGATACTCGATCGCATCGACAGCCTGACCGCGGCCGCCCCCCTGTTCACGTTGGGCATCCTGTGGTTGGATGCCCAGCTGATGATCCTGAGCAACGGCGGTTGACCGCACAGCAAGATTATCCGGTGCTATTGACATTCATTGTTTAACTATCTCAAGCCATGCGTCTTTTGTTGATCCGATTCTGTGCGGTCGCCGCCGTTAGCGTGCTGCTACTCGGTGGCGGAGGCTGCGACCGGTTCGGGCAGCAGGTGGCGGGTGTACTGCTCGGTATCGGCTTCAACGAGCAGCCCGTATCCGGTCCCGTCGCAGTGGGTGCCGAGTGGCTGGAGATCGTGCCACCGTCGCCACTTAGCGTGGTCGAAAACGAGCAGTCGATCCGTTTGCAGGTGGCCGGGGTCGCGGACATGGATGCCGGCGGCTCGCTGACCCTCGATGATGGCCGGAGGATAAGGGTTACTGCCGAGGTGATCGACGATCGAGGCACCCGCTATCCGCTCATTCTGGGGGGCATCAGCGGTATGCAACACGCCTACGCCTACTTCTACCGTGCCGGGGACTACCCGCCGGGCCCGGATTTTCCGCTCGATCGAACCATCGTGAAGCTCCGCATGCGGAGCGATGCACCGCTCGAGGTCGAGGAGATCCGGTGGATTTGCGCAACGAACTATTGAATGAGGAGACAATGAGCGGGTCGAATACCAACGTGACTATCCTGACGAGGCGAAGACCATGAGCCGATTTGCCGAGCGCTTCCGCGAGGAGGGTATACAGCAGGGCATGCAGCAAGGTTTGCAACAGGGAATGCAGCAAGGTATGCAGCAAGGTGTGCAGCAAGGCAAGCACCAAGGCGAAGCCTTGGTCTTGGAACGACTATTACGTCTGAAATTTGGCACCTTACCCGATGAGGTGCAGCAACGTATCGATCAAGCCAGCGAACAGACCTTGCTGGCGTGGTCCGAGCGGGTCCTCACTGCCAACCGTCTTGACGAAGTTCTCCACTGAGGATGATCGGCATCACCCTGCTTGGTTCCACCGGTTCTATCGGCGTCAGTACCCTGGATGTGGTCGAGCGCCATCGGGAGCAATTTCGCATCGTCGCCTTGACCGCCAACCGAGATGCCGAAGGCATGGCCCTGCAGTGTCGCCGTCACCGACCCGAGTACGCGGTTATGGCGGACCCGGTGGCGGCGGGCAAGCTCCGGTTGCTGCTGTCGGGCATGGCGAAGCCGCCGGAGGTGCTCGCGGGGACAGCGGCCTTGGAGTCCGTAGCGGCCTTACCCCAGGTCGACTGTGTAATGGCAGCGATTGTCGGCGCCGCCGGCCTTTTGCCCACCCTGGCGGCCGCACGCGCGGGCAAGCGTCTGCTGTTGGCCAACAAGGAGGCCCTGGTGGTCGCGGGCTCGCTCCTGATGCGGGCCGTCGCGGACAATGGTGCCAGGATTTTGCCCATCGACAGCGAGCACAATGCCGTGTTTCAGTGTCTTCCCGGGGATTTCCACGGTGGAGGCGATATTGAACACTTGGGCGTGGACCAGATTCTGCTGACCGCTTCCGGCGGGCCCTTCCGGGACATGCCTCTGGAGGAGTTGGCAGAGGTCACGCCCGAGGCGGCCTGTGCCCACCCGAACTGGGACATGGGACGCAAGATTTCGGTGGACTCGGCGACTATGATGAACAAGGGTTTGGAGCTCATCGAGGCCTGCTGGCTATTCGGCACCAATCCCAGCCGGGTCCGGATCCTGGTGCATCCCCAGAGTGTGATCCATTCCCTGGTGCAGTACCGGGATGGCTCGGTGCTGGCACAGCTCGGGAATCCGGACATGCGCACCCCCATCGCCCACGCCCTGGCATGGCCTGACCGGATCGATTCCGGCGTTGCCGCGCTCGATCTACTCGAGGTCCAAAGGCTCGACTTCCGTCCGGCAGATCCCAAGCGTTTTCCCTGTCTGGCATTCGCATACAGCGCGGCAGCTCAGGGTGGCACTTATCCTGTCATTCTCAACGCGGCCAATGAGGTGGCGGTAGACGCATTCTTGAAGCGGCGGATCGGATTCATGGACATCCCGGCCGTGGTCGAAAAGACCCTGCAACAGCTCCCGCGGGAGGGGGTCGAGGGCTGGGAGGTCGAACAGCTGTTGGACGCGGACCAGCGAGCGCGGCGGGTCGCGGAACAAAATCTCGGCGGAGTTGCCGAATAGATCCATGTTGGAACTACTCTACACGGTCGGTTGGTTCATCGTCGCCTTGGCAATCCTCATCGCGGTCCACGAGTTCGGGCATTTCTGGGCTGCCCGCAAGCTCGGGGTCAAGGTGCTGCGTTTTTCCATCGGTTTCGGCAGACCCCTGCTGCGCTATGTCAGCCCCCGCGACGGGACCGAATACGTGCTGGCCGCCATTCCCCTCGGCGGCTATGTCAAGATGCTGGATGAGCAGGAAGGATCAGTCCCCGAGGCAGAGCAGCACCTGGCCTTCAACCGCCAGCTGCTCTGGAAGCGCTTCGTCATCGTAACTGCAGGACCTTTCTTCAACTTCTTGTTTGCCGTTCTCGCCTACTGGGCCATTTTCGTCGCGGGTGACGTGGGCACGCGGGCGGTGGTGGGGACGGTCGCCCCGGGGTCCATCGCAGCTGAGGCCCGTTTCGCCCCTGGGGATGAGCTGCTGGCGGTTGCCAACCGGCCGACGCTGACCTGGGAAGCGGCGGTCTTTGCCCTAATGGCGGAGGTCCTGAATGGCGAGGATCTTGCGGTTCGCGTGCGCGATGAGAGCGGTCTGGAGCTGGTGCGGGTGCTGAACGGCGATGCGCTGGCCGGGTTGCCCGATGACCCGGCGTTGCTCTCGAATCTGGGATTGTCGCCGATGCGACCCCTCTTGCCGGCCCGCATCGGTGAGCTTACCCCAGGCGATCCGGCCGCGCAGGCAGGGCTGCGCCCCGGCGACCAGGTCCGCCGCGTCAATGGCGAGTCGATCGCCCACTGGGGCGATCTGGTCGAGGCAGTGCAGGCACATCCCGGTCAGCCGTTGCGGCTGGAAGTCGAACGTGGCTCCGAACGGCATGAACTCCTGGTGATCCCCCGTGCCGTACAGCTGGATGGCCGGGAGATCGGACGCATCGGCGCCGCAGCGCAAATCTCGCCCCATCTGTTCGACGAGTACCGGACGGAGGTGCGACTGGGGCCCGTCGCGGCACTGAGTGCGGCTATCGGCAAGACCGCAGATATGAGTCTGCTCATGCTGCGTGTGATCGGGCGCATGCTGAGCGGTAAGGCGTCGGTCGAGAATCTGGGCGGGCCGATCTCCATCGCCGAGACCGCGGGCAAGACCGCGAGCTACGGCCTGGGTTACTTCATCAAGTTTCTAGCGGTGGTCAGCGTCAGTCTCGGCGTACTCAATCTGTTGCCCATCCCCCTCCTGGACGGGGGACACCTGCTCTATTTCGCCATCGAGGCCATCAAGGGCAGCCCGCTCTCCGAGCAGGCGCAATTACAGGGGCAGCGGGTCGGACTCGCCCTGTTGGCGGCGCTCATGACCCTCGCCTTCTACGTCGACATCTCACGCTTGTTGGGTTAGCAATCCAAAAAAAAGCGCGACGGAAGTGTCGCGCTTAGGATTACCACCAAAGGAGGATGGAAGAACGCACCGAAATGCCGTGTAGTGTTTCAGTGCATCAGTATCTTCTTAAATTCCGAACTAGCTGTCAAGCCTTATCGGCTGCAAACGACTGGATGGACAAGCTGCCAACCGAGCGTGCCTTCAGGCTCCTGACCATCGACCTCGATGATACCCTCTGGCCCTGCGCACCGACCATTGAGCGGGCGGAAGCGGTGCTCTATGCCTGGCTGGAGCGAACTGCGCCGCGGCTGACGGAGGTCTATGATCAGGAAGCCATGCGCCGCCATCGTCGAGTGCTGATGATGAGCCGGCCCGAGATCGCCCATGATCTCACGGCGGTGCGCCGACACTCCCTACGCGGCCTGCTCTCGGCCTACGGCTATGATATGGCCTTGGCCGATGCTGCCGTGGCCCTGTTCCTGGAGCACCGCAACCGGGTCATACCCTACGCGGACGTGCTTCCCGCCTTGCAGGCCCTGGGCGCCGAATACCCATTGGTGTCGGTCACCAACGGCAACGCCGAGGTAGCCCGCACGCCCTTGCGCGGTCTGTTCGGGCGGTCCCTGACCGCCGCCGATGTGGGGGCCCGGAAGCCGGCGCCGAATCTCTTTCTCGGCGCCCTCCAATGGGGTCGCGTGCCCCCGGAACGGGCCCTGCATCTGGGGGACGATCCCTACCGGGACGTGGAGGCGGCCCGGCGCTTAGGCATGGCAGCGGTCTGGATCAACCGGGGGGACACTCCCTGGCCCCATGAGCTGAAACCGCCTGCTGGTGAGGTAGCGGATCTCGGGCAGCTGCGATGTTGGCTGGAAGACCGTCAGCGTGCGCTTTGAGGTCCTGGCGCAGGATGGGGCGGCAAGGCGTGGGCGTCTGACCTTCGACCGCGGCAGCGTCGAGACCCCCGCCTTCATGCCCGTGGGTACCTACGGCACCGTCAAGGCCATGACGCCGGAGGAGCTGACCGGTCTGGGGGCCCAGCTCATCCTCGGCAACAGCTTTCACCTGATGCTGCGGCCCGGGGTAGAGGTCATCCGCCGCCACGGTGGTCTGCACCGCTTCATGCACTGGGAGGGTCCGATCCTCACCGATTCCGGCGGATTTCAGGTCTTCAGCCTTGGAGACCTGCGCCGGATCACGGAAGAGGGTGTGCACTTCAAGAGTCCGGTAGACGGCAGCCCGGTCTTCCTGATGCCCGAGGACGCCATGGTGGTACAGCGGGCGCTGGGCTCGGACATTGTCATGATCTTCGACGACTGCACCCCCTTCCCGGCGGACGAAGACCGCGTGCGGGACTCTATGCTGCTCTCCCTGCGCTGGGCCGCGCGCAGTCGCGAGGCCCACGGGGACCATCCGGCGGCCCTGTTCGGCATCGTCCAGGGGGGGATGTACGAACATCTGCGCGCGGTCTCCCTGGCGGGTTTGCTGGACCTGGGATTCGACGGCTATGCGGTGGGTGGCCTGTCGGTAGGAGAGCCGCAGGCGGATCGGCTGCGCATCCTGGACTTCCTGTCCGGGCGCCTGCCGGCGGACAGACCGCGGTACCTGATGGGCGTCGGCACCCCGGAGGATATGGTCGCGGCGGTGCGGCGGGGTATCGACATGTTCGACTGCGTCCTGCCGACCCGCAACGCCCGCAACGGCTTTCTGTTTACCGCCGGCGGCGTCGTCAGGATCCGCAACGCCCGCTACCGGACCGACGAGGGGCCGTTGGACCCGCTTTGCGACTGCGCTGCTTGCAGGCATTACAGCCGGGCCTATCTGCATCACCTGGACAAATGTAAAGAGATCCTGGGCGCCCGGCTCAATACCATCCACAACCTGCACTATTATCAAGGGCTCATGCGCGCCCTGCGCGATGCGATCGCGGCGAAGAGACTGGATGCCTTCAGCCATGAGCTCCGAGTCTTGCAGGCCAAAAGCCCCTGACACACCATTTCTCCTTAATTTTCTGTTTATGGTATCTCCTGTAGGGAACGGCCGATCTGCCGTTCTGCAGGCCGTTCGGAACGACGGGTCGGGCGTTCCCCACGAGAGTTGAGGTGAAACGGGGTACACGGGGTTTTTACGACGATGTTGGGGTTCGTTCCTCACCCCCACCTACCGGCAATGTCGAACGTGGTGGCGGACGGGCAGCGGCGGCGTACAGCGGCGTGGACAAAGAAGCAGCCGTAGATTAACCTTTGAAAATACCCACATGATCAAAGTCTGCCATCCAAGCAGAACGGATACCGGCCCAACAGAATTTTTTGCGGGACCTTACCGGAGCACTTCTATCGGGCTGGCATCATTGCCGAGCCGGTGACCATGCCCCTCGACCGAGCGCGCGGCTTTCATTTGCCCTGGGTCCGGCTCTACGCGGACCGCGACGACTTCGGCGCTGACCTCTTCGGCGAGGATGGGCAATGAACGCACCTCCCGTCAGCCCGGCCGTCCAACGCTGGCAGGCGCGCTTTGTCGCCGAGCCCGTCCAGGCCATCGGTGATCTGCTGGCCAACCGTATTTTCCTCGGCCCCTTCGCGCGGGCGCGTCCCTCCGAGGCCCTGGTCCAAATCCTGACACCGGAACAGATCCCGCCGGCGGACCGGGCAATGCGTGAGTGGCTCGGGGCGGTACTCGACGCACCGGCGCGGACGGACCTTCCAGGCAAGCGGTTCGCCGATGCCCTGATCGATGCCTTCCGCGCCGTGCTCCTGGTGCCCCTGCCGGAATCCCGGGCCTGGTGCGCCCATAACCAGGGCCGGCTGCGTGCTTGGCTGCGCGGCTTCTACTTCGGCCGTTCTCGGGACCCGGAGGCGGCACTGCTCGCCGCCCTCACCCAGAATCAAACGGACCGCCGCTTGCTCGGTCTGTGGCTCGGACTCACCCGGCTTGCCGGAGGCGTCCACGAGGACTATGCACGCATCGGCATCACCGGCCTGCGCCTGCTGCCGGCGGACGATGAAGGAACCGTGGAGCGTTCGGTACCGCGGGCCATGCTGCGCGGCGTACTGGACTACGGTGAGGTCCTGGCCCGCCGGGGCGACCTGAAAGGAACCCCCTGGTTCGCCGAGCTGGACTATCTGGCGGGCGTCTACCCCATGAGTGCCGACCAGTGGGGACGGCGCTTTCGTGACCTGATCCAGGCGCGGGACGTCTCCAGCCCGGTGCGCAAGTGGCTGAACCGGCGCTACCCGTCTGCCCTGGAGCCGTCCGATCCACGGCAGACGAAGGGCCTCCTGCAGTCGCCATATCCAGATGAGCTGCGGCCGCTGCTGCGGCAGTTGCCGGAGAATCTCGCGGCCATCAAGTCACAGCTCGAGGCACATTTCGACCAACATCGCCAGTATTGCCGCGAGACCGGGGACAGCTTCTATCTGGTGCGCACTTTCTGCAACCTCGGGGATCGGCTCCTGGGGCCGGACCCGATCTGGGCGCGGGCGCTGGCCCATGAGGCCGCCCGTTGGAATCCGCAGAATCCCTATGCCTGGTCCCTGCTCGCCCGCGCCCTGGAGGCGGAAGGCGACTGGCACCGGGCCCAGGCGGTCTACTGGCACGCCCGCCGGCGCTTTCCGCATGACGAGCAATCTCACAACCAGCTTGCCCATGCCCTGGTCCTGCACGGCGATGTGGAGCTCGGCGAGGCGGTCTATCGGGCGGCCATCCGCTTGTTCCCGGACAACCCCGTTTGCCGCGCCGACCTCGCCCACACCCTGCGTATCACCGACCGCCGGGACCAGGCGGTGGCGGTCTACCGGGAGGCCCAGCAGCAATTCCCACGCGATCCCGCGACCATCTGCGGCCTGGCGGATACCCTGATCGACCTGGCGCGGTTGGACGAGGCAGAGGAAGTCCTGGACCGGGCCGACCAACTCGACTTCGATGAGAAAAGCGCCGCCAAGCTGGACCAGATCCGCCGTCGCCTGCAAGGGGCGCTGGCCGGCGAGCCGGTTCGGCCCGCGCAACCGCGGTCCCCCCACGCGGGTCCCGCCGGCGATCTGGCCGATCTGGCCGACATCACCGGCGAGGACCTCTCCCACGACCCCGCCTTTGGCCGCGCCGTCTTGCTGCGGCGGAGTGGCAACAGCGGTAACGGGGCGCTCGACCGCGCAAAATCGGAGATCGAGACCCTGCCCCCCGGCAGTGTCCAGATCATCGAGACCGGCCTCTGGTATGCCCGGACCGAGGGCTGGCCCGTAGCCGCAGACTGGTTCGATCGCAACTGGGAGCAGTACCCCGGCGACGGTGTGCTGCGCGTACACCGCAACCGCGCCCAGGCCCGCGCCGGGAAGCAGGTGGACTGGACCCTGGAGCAGGCGCGCTATCCCTATCTTGCGACCGTGATCGAGACGGAAATCAACCACGCGCCCCCCGCCCGCATCAAGCATCTGGATGCGGACGCCGAAGACCTCACCGAGGAACAGCGTCAGGATGTCTGGTTCCTGGGCCTGACGGAACGGGGCGATGCCGAGCTACGCGACAGCGCCGAGGAAGACCTGCTCGCCGCCCGGCACCTGGTGGGCTGATGGGTCCTTTTGGCGTGCGGCGGCAGGTATTGTTTTAACTACGAATCACACGAATCGACGCGAATATTCCCAAGGGTGCAAACCTTCCAATTCGCGCAGATTCGCGTGATTCGTAGTTTATGACTAACGCAACTAAGCGTCGTAGCGTTTAAGAGGCTGTCTAAAAAAAGGGCCGTAGCCCAGAGTAGGCGGTAGGCTGGGTTGAGGAACGAAACCCAGCTTTTACGGGCAGGTTTGGTTCGCTGGGTCTCGTCCCTCGACCCAGCCTACCGATTTATACTGCCACACGGCACAATCCGAGCTTTTGAATTTCCCCCTCACCCCGGCCCTCTCCCGGAGGGAGAGGGAGTGAAATGCGCAGATTGTGCCGTGTGGCAGTATAAAATCAATGTGTTAGTTTTTAGACAGCCTCTAAGCGGGATTGGTGCGACGTCCCTTACAGTGTTTGACCACCTTGCTTGACCGCGGGAAGAGAGCGGTAGGTTGGGCAAAGCCGCAGGGACGCGGCGTGCCCAACATTCTGTGTTGGGCACGGACCAGGTCCCCTCCTTCGTCGGGACAAGCCGACCCTTTGCCCAACCTACGAGCTACCTGATCACGGACGATCAGCGCCTAAAGGCGGGATGCGCTGCGCTTTCCTGCCC
The DNA here is from genome assembly GCF_004359955.1 of Candidatus Thiosymbion oneisti. NCBI lineage: Bacteria > Pseudomonadati > Pseudomonadota > Gammaproteobacteria > Chromatiales > Chromatiaceae > Candidatus Thiosymbion > Candidatus Thiosymbion oneisti. The sequence continues at coordinate 48,477 of NZ_SMSC01000012.1, read as the reverse complement.
TACGCGGGTTGCGACGGCAGCAAGTGAGCGAGTTAACGGTTATATTGGTATTCGTTATAATATGATATATGATCCGTTCATTTCAGGATCCTGGTACCGAGGACATCTTCAATGGCTCCAACACGCGGGCCGCGCGGAGGGCTTGTTCCAAGACCCTATGGTCGGTGGCCCGACGCAGGTTAGATCAAATCAATCGCGTCCGCGACGTCCGAGAGCTGGCAATACCTTCGGGGAACCGCCTTGAGCGTTTGTGCGGAGACCGGAGCGGACAGTACAGCATTCGGATTAACGACCAATATCGCATCTGCTTTCGCTGGGAGCGTGGCTATGCGGACGAAGTCGAAATCACCGACTACCACTAAACGGAACAAGACGACCATGAGGCAAAATCGCGGACAGGGGCCTGTGGCGAGGCGGTTGCCTAGTGAGAGGCCCCCAACACATCCCGGAGAGATGCTGTCGGAGGAATTCCTGAAGCCACTGGGGATCAGTCAGTCCGCCCTTGCGATTCGCTTGGGGGTTTCATTCCCCCGGCTGAACGAAATCATTCGTGGAAAACGCGCGGTGACACCAGACACGGCATTGCGATTGGCCCGCGTGTTGGGAATGTCAGCGGACTTTTGGCTTGGGCTCCAGCAGGACTGGGACCTCTGGCATGCCATGCGAAGCGACAAGGCCGTTGAGATTGACAAGTTGGAACCGCTAGGTCGCACTGCATAGTACCCTGTTTTCAAAAACGCAAAAAAAGGACAATTTAGGACAAAAAAAGGACACCCATTTTGTTTGGCCTTCCGAAGAATGCACCCGCTTCGAGGAGCACGAGCTGTGATTTCTCCCCAACGGTCCGAACCAGTGACGGGGGTCGTAAAACAGGTATGCGCTGCGCTTTCCCGCCCTACACGGGCTTATGCAGGACTACGTAGCAAATCGATCGAACGCTTCAGTGTCCTAAGTTGCGTGCTACGCTGATTCTCCCACAATCAACACGGTTGTTTGTGCCTGGCGAACCTTCCGGACCTGTTTACCGCGGCCTCTCGTCACGACTCAGACCCGCGGCACCGCACCGTAAGCGCCGGCCATGTACTTCGCGTAGAGATTGTCGTCCTTGCGTACCCCCTTCATGGAATCGAGGCGCCAGGCCTCGCTACGGCCCCGCTCATCCTTCTCTACCAGCATGACCTGCGGCTTTTGCAACAGGTTCAAGACCTCGGCTGCATGGCAAGTGAAGATGATCTGTGCGTCACGCGGATTGGTGCTCGGACTCAGAAACAGATCCATGATCGGTGAGAGCATGTGTGGGTGCAGATCCGCCTCGAGCTCGTCGATGACCGCCACGCCACCCCTAGCCAGCACGGGCAGCAGGTATGAGAGTAGAACATAGGCCCCCTGAGTGCCGCTCGATTCGAGCGTAAACATTCTCTTGGCCTCCCGGTCATCTACCTTATGCATGCCGAAAGGCATGTGGTACTTAGTTATCTCGGCGCTACCCGGGTTCGTGAACGACGTTTCTTCGATCACGACATCGGACAGTCCGAAATCCCACTCCCGTAATAGAGACACCGCCTGCTCCCACAGTGGAGCCTGCTCGCGGAAGACATTGGTTGCATTGATGATGCGATGAAAATCGTGTTCGCGGCCGGCCCAGACGACGTTCGAAAAGACCGACAGCTTGACCATAGTGCTGGCAAGCTGCACACCGTATTGCGCGGCGGTGGAGATGAGTGAAGCATTCTGCCGCACCTTCTTTGCCTCCGCAGGGGCCATACCGAAGCCCTGCTGCTTGACGACATAAATGCCGTTTCGCCAATCACGCTCGAACACGTAGCTGAAATACCGATTTGTCTTGCGGCGCAGGGATTCATGCAGGACGCGCTCGGGAGTCAGTTCCAGGGCATACCGCCACAGCTCACCTGCAAGCGCGAGCTCGACCTCGAACGAGCCGCGCTGGTCTGCGGAAAAGAAATGCGTCTCGAATGGGATGCCTCCACCCGGAGGTGCCTGAAACGAGCTGCTGATAAACCAGTGAGCGAACGCTAACGGTTTGATCAGATTCGTCTTACCACTACCGTTGGCACCAACGATAGCCATTACTTTCGACAACCGGCCATCGGTAACGCCCGGACCTCGCAGCGTCTTCGGCATACGAAAATCAACTGTGGTCTCGTCTGGGAACGAGAAAAAGTTGCGGAATCTATAGTGGTGCAGCATACCCGGGTCCACGTATTTTTTGGTCTTGATAGACAAAAAATAACATAATTTTGTGATTTTTTATCATTCTTTGAAAAATAGATGGGATTTTGGGTACGAGATTAAGGTGTGGTCGAGGACGTGGATTCCCTACACTAACCACAGTTTCGGGTCCCTTTGGTACAAAGGCTACATTTCCTTGCCCTTTCTTATCCTGAGAAATCAATCGGCTAGCGGTTGGCACGGGCCCTGCATGAATGCCCCCGAAGCATGCAGCCGAGGGGCCTCCATGAAGCGGAAAGACATCGCCATACTGCTCGACGAGCCGGCCCGCACCCACCCTAAGCCGGGAAAGTCCGGCTGCGCCAAGCCAAAGCCGGGGGCCACCGCCGGCGGGTGTGCCTTCGATGGCGCTCAGATCGCCTTGCTGCCCATCGCCGATGTAGCCCATATCGTCCACGGCTCTATCGCCTGCGCCGGTAACTCCTGGGACAACCGGGGGACCCGATCCTCCGGACCCTCGCTGTACCGGATCGGCATGACCACGGACCTGACCGAGCAGGACGTGGTCATGGGGCGGAGCGAGCAGCGGCTTCTACACGCCATCCGACAGGCCATCGACAGCTACCACCCGGCGGCGGTCTTCGTCTACAACACCTGCGTCCCGGCCCTGATCGGTGATGACCTGGAAGCGGTGTGCAAGGAGGCGCAAGGCCGCTGGGGTACGCCGGTGGTGCCCGTGGACGGCGCCGGCTTCTACGGCACCAAGAACCTGGGCAACCGCATCGCCGGGGACACCATGGTCAAGTATGTGTGCGGCGGCCGGGAGCCGGACCCACTGCCGGCGGGTAGCGAACGGCCGGGCTTCAAGGTCCACGACGTAGCCCTGGTGGGTGAGTACAACATCGCCGGCGAGCTCTGGCATGTGCTGCCCCTGCTCGACGAGCTGGGGCTGCGGGTGCTATGCGCATTGTCAGGCGATGCCCGCTTTCGGGAGGTGCAGACCATGCATCGCTCGGAGGTCAATATGATGGTCTGCTCCAAGGCCATGCTCAATGTGGCGCGCAAGCTGGAGGCGGCCTTCGGCACCCCCTGGTTCGAGGGCAGCTTCTATGGGGTTAAGGACGTCTCCCAAGCCCTGCGGGATTTCGCCCGTCTGATCGGCGACCCGGATCTGACCAAGCGCACCGAGCGGCTGATCGCCCGTGAGGAGGCCCGCATCGACGACGAGCTCGTCCCCTGGCGGGAGCGACTTGCCGGACGCAAGGCGCTGCTCTATACGGGGGGCGTGAAGTCCTGGTCCATCGTGGCTGCGCTGCAGGACCTGGGAATGGAGGTCGTCGCCACCGGGACCAAGAAGTCCACGGGGGACGACAAGGCCCGCATCCAGGCACTCATGGGGCGGGACGCGATGATGATCGAGGACGGCAATCCCCGCGTCCTGCTCGAGATCGTGCGTGAGCACCAGGTTGACGTACTGATTGCCGGCGGACGCAACATGTACACGGCGCTTAAGGCGCGCCTCCCCTTCTTAGACGTCAACCAGGAGCGCGACTTCGGCTATGCGGGATACACCGGCATGCTGGAATTGGCCCGCCAGCTGTGCCTGACCATCGAGAGCCCGGTATGGGCGGCGATCCGCCAGCCAGCGCCCTGGGCTCGAGGGTCCGCACCAGAGCATGGGGTCGCAACGGCGCCGCACCCCGTTCAGGACGCCCCCAGGGCCGAGATCGTCAAGCGCAGAAAGGCCCTGTCCGTCAACCCGCTGAAGGCGAGTCCCACCATTGGGGCCGCCCTGGCCTTCCTCGGCTTCCGCCGTTGCATCCCCATGCTGCACGGCTCCCAGGGCTGCGCGGCCTTCGGCAAAGTCTTCTTCGTGCGCCATTTCCGCGAGCCCATCCCCCTCCAGACCACTGCCATGGACCAGGGCAGCGCCGTGATGGGTGCGAACGAGAACCTGGTGGAGGGACTCAAGACCCTGTGCCAGAAACATGCCCCAGAGCTCATCGGCGTACCCACCACGGGACTTGTGGAGACCCAGGGCACCGACATCCGCATGGCCGTGCGCATGTTCCGGGACCAGTATCCCCAGCTCGACGCCATCCCGGTGGTGCCGGTGGCGACGCCGGATTTCACCGGCTCCCTGGAATCCGGCTATGCCCTGGCGGTCGCGGCCGTCATCGGGCAGCTGGTCCCCCGGGCGGATGCTGCCGGGACCCGGCCGGGGCGACGCCCGCGCCAGGTCAACCTGCTGGTGGGTGCCCACTTGACCCCCGGCGACCTGGAGTACCTCAAGGACCTGATCGAGCGCTTCGGTCTGCACCCGATTGTGCTGCCGGACCTGTCCGATTCCCTGGACGGCCACCTGACCGAGCAGGATTTCAGCCCCTTGACGATGGGCGGCGCCCAGGTAGCGGACCTGGCGGTCCTGGGTGATTCAGCGGCGACGCTCGTGGTCGGTGCCTCCCTGGACGCCGCTGCGGATCTGCTGGCCGAGCGCACCGGCGTGCCGGACGCCCGCTTCCCCCACTTGATGGGGCTCGCGGCCGTGGACGCCCTCGTGACCGAGCTGGCACGGATCTCCGCCACACCCGTGCCGGCACAGGTCGAGCGCCAACGCAGCCAGCTCCAAGACGCCATGCTGGACACCCATTTCATGCTCGGTAGATCCCGCTTCGCCCTAGCCGCCGACGCGGACCTGTTGGTCGGCTTCAGCGACCTGTTGGCCTCCCTGGGGGCGGAAACGGTCGCCGCCGTAGCCCCCACCAATACGCCCGCCCTGGAGCGAGTCCGTACCACTAAGGTCGAGATTGGGGACCTGGAAGACCTCGAGCGCACCGCCCGCGAACGCGGTGCCGAGGTACTGATCGGCAACTCCCACGCCGCTCCCACGGCGGAGCGTTCAGGTTTGCCCCTGCTGCGCGCCGGCTTTCCACTCTACGACCAGGTGGGCGGCTATCAGCGCCTCTGGATCGGCTACCCGGGGACCCGCCGGACCCTGTTCGATCTGGCCAATATCCTGCTGTCCCTGGAGAGGGGTGAAATCCGCCCCTATCACTCGCGCCTGTCCCCAAAATCGGAGAAGGGGTGGAGGGAAGGGGACACACAGGTGACCTGCAACTTGGAAGCCGTCGCAAAGGAAGCGGCCTAGGGGGTGTTCTCAATTAAAACAGAGGGTCTCTCGTTCCCACGCGCCGCGTGGGAACGCGGAAGCTCCGCGCCGCGGAGTGCCTCGGAAACTCGTAGCCGCTGCTGCATGGGCCTGATGTGCTTGATTTTCATGAGGATTCAGCTCAATTGAGAACGCCCCCTAGGATCCCTTGAGGGACCCGAGTCTTTACAAATGAGTCAAGTTTGTGCGCTGCATAAAAAATTCCGGTTGTCATTTCGAGCGCAGCGAGAAATCCTTGTCCCGACGGAGGAGGGATCTTGTGCGCCGGGAGCTTCTGCAAGCTAAGAAGATCCCTCGCTACGCTCGGGATGACAATTCCCTTCGGTCGAGATGACAGCTCCCTTGAGTTGTTCACGCCTCGTCGGTCTGAGGCGATGCCTCGTTAGGAGTGGAACAGCCATGAATACCATAACCGGTGTCACCCACGGCGGGGCGGAATGGATCCCTGCCTTCATTACCGATCTTAACCAGGCCAACTGCATCGGCTGCGGACGCTGCTTTAAGGTGTGTCCCCGGGACGTCTTCGAGCTCCTGGATCGGGACGACCTCGATTTGGATTTGGATGCAGGCGACGATGACGACTACGACGACTTCTCCGACGATACCAGTATGGTCATGGGTTTGAAGGACCCCATGGACTGTATCGGCTGCCAGGCCTGCTCCCGGGTGTGCCCGAAGAAATGTCTCAGTCACGCGCCCCAACCGGTCGCCGCCTAGTACGGCAGTGCCGATAACATGGAATCGTTTTTTGCCGCAAATGAACGCGAATAAACGCAAAGTGGTCGCAAAAGATCAGATTGTCTTTTCTATCCGCAGATTACGCAGATTCTCACAGATTGTTTCGTTTTTAATCTGCGAGAATCTGCGTAATCTGCGGATAGATTGAAGCGATCGACTCTTTTTTCCCATACTCAATCAGGGCCTCGGCGGTTCCGCAGTAATGCAGCACAAATCCGCACAAGTCACCATCAACGACACCACCCTCCGGGATGGTGAGCAGTCGGCCGGCGTGGCCTTCTCACTCGCCGAGAAGCTCGCCATCGCCCGTGGCCTAGCCGGTCGCGGCGTTCCCGAGCTGGAGATAGGCATCCCCGCGATGGGCGCGGACGAGCGCGCGGGTATTCGCGCGCTCGTGGAGCTGGGACTTTCGGCCCGCTTGATGGTCTGGGCGCGGATGTCGTCCGGGGACATCGACCAGTGCCGTGACCTCGGGGTCGATCTGGTCGACCTCTCGCTGCCGGTGTCGGATCAGCACCTCAGCCGCAAGCTCGGCAGGGACCGGCCCTGGGCTCTGGAACAGATCCGGCGCCTGGTACCGGCGGCCCGGGAATTGGGGCTAGCCGTCTGTGTCGGTGCCGAGGATGCATCCCGGTCGGACCCCGGATTTCTCCGGCAGGTGGCTGCGACGGCCCAGGAGGCGGGTGCCCAGCGGTTTCGGTTCGCGGACACCATCGGCCTGCTGGACCCCTTTTCCACCTGCGCCCGTATCCGCGACCTGGCCGGAGCCTGCGATCTCGAGATCGAGATGCACGCCCACGACGACCTGGGGCTCGCCACGGCCAACACCCTGGCGGCGGTGCGCGGCGGCGCTACCCATGTGAACACCACGGTCCACGGCCTCGGAGAACGGGCCGGAAACGCCGCCCTGGAAGAAGTGGTGATGGGTCTGAAACACCTGCACGGAGTGGCCTCTGGCGTAAACCTCTCGGGCTTCGACGAGCTGTCACGCTTGGTTGCCACCGCCTCGGGCCGACCGGTCGCCTGGCACAAGAGCCTGGTCGGGGGCGGTGCCTTCACCCACGAGGCCGGGATCCACGTGGACGGCCTGCTCAAGGATCCCCGCAACTACCAGGGCATCGACCCGGCCGAGCTGGGTCGCAAACACCGCCTAGTGTTGGGCAAGCATTCGGGCAAGGGGGCCGTGCGCCGGGTCTATGCAGAGCTGCTGGACTTGGAGCTGGAGCCGGAGCAGGCCGAGCAAGTGCTGTCCCTGGTCCGCCGCTTCGTCACCGGGACCAAGCGCACCCCCCACCTCCTCGACCTGCAACGCTTCCTCGCGGAAATCAATCACCCCCAGGTAGCCCACTGCCATTAACCTAGCGAGGCTTTGCCTTGGACCGACGAAAAATGGACTTTTTGCCGCAATAGGCACAGATTATGGATCTACTGGATTTCGATGGCGAGGCGCTCTATTTCGAACAGCCGCTGAGTCAGCAGGTCAAGCAGCTGCTCGCACAAGCGGCACTACAATACGGCGAGGCAGCGGCGGAGCACAGCCTGTTGCAGGCCTATTTCCTGGAACCCGAGCACCTGACCGTACTCGTTGCCCTCTACCGCTACTTCTTCTATGGCCACCGCTACTCGGAGGCCCTCATGGTTGCCGATCGAGCCATCGCCGTGACGGCAACCCAACTGGGGTTGTCCACCGATTGGCGTACCCTATCCAGGGACGATCTCGAGCGTGCCGTACCAGTATCCATGACCCTGACCCGCTTCTTGCTCTGGGCGCTGAAAGGCTCGGGATACCTCAAGCTGCGTCTGGACGACGCCCAGGGAGCCCTGGAACGGTTCGAGAAGGTAGTGGAAATGGACACCAGCGATCGTCTCGGCATGGAGGCATTACTCAGGCTCGCGCGCGAGAAGGCTAGTACCTAGTTTCGACTGATATTGCAGATTCATTCCCAATACTGGAAACAAAAACCACGAATGGACACGAATATTTCCATCGGCCCTAATAGCCCCTCTCCCACCGAGAGAGTGTCGCAAAAGTCCCTCTCCCGGCCAGGAGAGGTGTTGGGGAGAGGGGATTAAAACAGGAAATCCCTCCCCTTTGGAGGGTGTTGTAAAAGGGTAGGGCGGGAAAACATAGCGCATCTTTGTTAATCATCTCGATTTGTTGCCTGCTCCATTGAAAACATAACGGCATGGCTAGCCGGTCCAATACCGCGTGTGCTGATGACTTGAGCCAAGCTCCTGAGCTCAATGCGCGGCACTGGGTCGGGCTGAGCCATTTGTTAGCCGACGGTTTTCATTGTCTTACGACGAACGCTCCGCTAGCCACCCTTCCAACTAAGCTTGGTTCAGTCGGGGAACTTGAATGGACGCGCCGGCTGAACCACACGAGGCGCGTGCAGCCTGGATACCACGCAGATATTTGGTCTGGCACCGGGCACAGAGATTCACGAGTGATGCCGGTGCGCCGACTGCCGTTCCAAACGCCTTGAGAAGACGCTCGGAATAGCCGATAAACCGCTCCCCGTCGATACCCAGCCGGACGAGAATCTTGGGCTCTCGTGCCTCAATGTATCCAGGCTTATCCGCGCGTAACGCCCGGCCTGTCCAATCGACCAGCTCCAGGTAATCCTCGAAGGCAAAGGGTACCGCCCAAGGGGTCTGCGCCGTGGCATCGAAGGGCATCAGTGGGGCCGGGGGTAAGACCTGCGTCTCGGCCTCCGATCGTAACCGCTCCCCATCGAGTGTTGCGAGTGTTGTGTTGGGATCTGAATCTTTAACGGTTACGGTCTCCTGCGAGCCGGCTTCGGACCCAGCTTCTTTCGGCAACCCGCCGACACGCTCCTGAATCGAAGTGTAGTCCGAAGCCTCCGGCGTCTCGGCCAGCCCCGCCCGCACCGGATTCAGATCCACATAGGCCATCGCCGCCAGCAGCGCCTGCTCATCGAGCAGCGCCTGACTCTTGAAGCGACCCTCCCAGAAACGCCCCTTCACCCCATCCTCGGCATTGGCCCGGCGGGCGATGTGCTCGTTGAGCGTGCGCATGAACCAAGACAGATCGTGCAGCCGAGCCCGATAGACCGCGACCAGCGCCTCGACCTCGGCGATCTCCACTTGGCTCATCTCTACTCGTGACGCCGAGAGATAACGGGTCACCAACAGCGGCCCGGTGAAGAGTGCCGTCCAGCGCCGCAGCACCTCCTCGATCGACCACCCCAAGGCCCGTTCGCGGTCAATGCGCACCACGATGTGATAGTGGTTACTCATTACCACATAGGCAGCTACATCGATGGCAAACAGAGTGGCAAGCTGCTGCATGCGTTCGACGATCCAGCCGCGACGATGGTCGAAATTCAAACCCGAAAACGGGTCCTCACCACACAGGAAGGCACGGCGCACGCAACGGCATACACAGTGATACCAAGGAGTGTCCTCAAGGGAGACGAGGACTGAGCGGGGAGCGGTCATGATCGGACTCCTGGTTGAGTGCTAGCTCAGTGGGAAAATTGGGTCAAACAAAATGGGTGTCCTTTTCTTCTTTTCTTAAAAATGTGTCCGAGTTGACGGTCTTGTTGTGTGCTGCTACATTTCCTGTACAATATCGCGTACCCATTGATGCAAGAGAGGTTACTATGGATACCATAAGTTACACCGCAGCACGCGCTAACCTAGCGAAAACTATGGAAAAAGTGTGCAATGACCACGATCCCGTGATTATCACTCGAAAGAGAGAATCCCCTGTCGTGATGGTTTCTTTAAAAGACTTCCAGGCTATGGAAGAAACTGCATACTTACTCCGGTCTCCTGCAAATGCTCGCCATTTGCTAGAGTCGATTGCGGAGCTTGAGGCAGGGAAGGGTACTGAGCATGAGTTAATAGAATGAAACTCACTTTTTCCAGTAAAGCTTGGGAGAACTACCTGTACTGGCAAAAAACCGATAAAGCCATACTTAAACGGATTAATGCCCTGATTAAGGATATTCAGCGTGAGTCTTTTGAAGGCATTGGTAAGCCTGAACCTTTAAAGCATGGTTTGTCGGGCTATTGGTCTCGACGCATTAATGATGAACATAGGCTTGTATATAAAGTTTTAAATGACCACATTTTTATCGCCCAGCTTCGCTATCACTACGAGTATTAATGCACATTAACGGCTTGGCTCAGGCGCCTAATACCGTGGGGCACTGAGCTTGAAAGTTGATGAGGAGCTGGATTGCGGCATCGGTTCGCCTGCAGGCGAATGATCTGTGAAAAACGATCCATCAATTGAGCCTGGCCCCTTTCCTGTTAGGTACTTTCCCTTGAGATACTGGACTGCCCTCGACACCGACAGCTGCGGAGGGATTCCGATCAGCATGTGAACATGGTCGCGATTAATTGATCCTGCATAGATCACCTTTTTCGGAACGCACAAGCAATACGACGATATTGATGCACAAACGATCTGAGGTGATCTATGGAAATTCGTCCTATCAAGTCCAAAGCTGATTATCAGGCCACGCTCAAGGAAATTGAATCGCTCATGTCTGCTGAAGCTGACACGCCTCAAGGTGATCGTTTGGACGTCTTGGTTACGCTGGTTGAAGCCTATGAGCGGATTCATTATCCGGTTGCCTTTCCAGACCCCGTTGAAGCCATCAAATTTCGCATGGAACAGCAAGGCCTTACCGTTGATGATCTCGTGCCGGTCATCGGTCGAAAAAACCGCGTATACGAAATTCTGACCCGCAAGCGTCCGCTGACCCTCCGAATGATCGAGAGGCTGCATGAGACCTTCTCAATCCCGGCAGAAAGTTTGTTGAAACACAGTTCTCAGAGTAAGGGTATGCCACATAAATTCGGGAAATATCGCCTAACAAAAAATACAGCTGACACTTGAAGGTGATCGGAAGGGCCAGCAGTGGAACCAAATTCAGTGTGACGATTATTCCGAATCCCGCCGCTCCACGGTCTCCGGGTCGGCCGTGATCGGGCAATAGATCTCGATCCGGTCGCCTTCCGCAACCTTGGTGGTCAGCTTGGAGAGCTTGCCGAAGATGCCGACGCGCTGGGTGTCCAGGTCGATCTGAGGAAACCGGGCCAATAATCCGGAGTGCTCGATGGCTTGTTGCACGGTGCTGCCGTCGGGGACCTCCAGCTTCAACCACACTTTTTCAAACTTGTCGGCGTAGGCGACACCCACGTTCATCGTTGTAACTCCAGTTCGTAGGCTGGGTTGAGGAACGAAACCCAGCTTTGCTGGCTCCCACGCTCCAGCGTCGACAAGCAGCTAGTACCCAGTTTCGACCGCTGTTGCAAGTTCATAGTATCTGCTTGCTCACACGCTTGGTTCACACGCTCCAGTGCGGAGACTAGCAATATCGAGCGAAACTATGTACTAGTCCCTCAAGGGATCTTAACCACTCCCCTTTCCCGTCGCCTTCAGGCTTCCTCGCTCCAACATGCGCTTGCCCGCGAGGAGGAAGCCCAGGGCGATAAATCCGCCCGGTGGCAGGATGGCGAGGAGGAAGCCGTGATAATCCGGGATCAGGGTCAGCTCGAGAAACGCCAGGGCGTCGCCCAGCATCAGCGCGGCACTTTGAAACAGGGTGCCGTTTCCAATCAGCTCCCGCACCGCCCCCAGGACCACCAGGACTAGGGTAAAACCGATTCCCATCATGAGGCCGTCGACCAGGGCCGGCAGCACTCGGTTGCGGGAGGCGAAGGCCTCCGCGCGCCCTAGGATGGCGCAGTTGGTGACGATTAGGGGGATGAAGAGCCCCAGGACCCGGTGCAGATCATGGACCCAGGCGTTCATACCCAGGTCCACCAGGGTCACCAGGACGGCGACGATGAGTACGAAGATGGGGATGCGCACCTCGGGGGTGATGAGGCCGCGGATCAGGGCCACCAGGACGCCGGAGGCGACCAGGACAAAGGTGGACGCGAGCCCCAGGCCCAGGCCGTTGGTCGCGGTCCCTGTCACCGCGAGCAGTGGACAGAGCGCCAGGGATTGGACGAGGACGACGTTGTTGTCCCAGAGACCGGCGCGGGCGATGCGGCCATAATCGGTGCTCATGGTCGGGCTCCTGGAATGATGAGTGATGAATGAAAAGCAAGGTATTCTTGAACGAACCAAGGCATTTGCGCTGAGAATTATCCGGCTTTACTCGTCTTTACCGAAGACGGTAGAGGCACAGGTGATTGGAAAACAAGTTCTTCGTTCCGGCACATCAGTGGGCGTACAGGTTCGGGAAGGTAAAAGGAGTAGGTCGGATGCCGAAATGATCAGTAAGACCGAAGGTGCACTTCAGGAATTGGAAGAAACAATATATTGGCTCGAACTCCTCGTGGACTCTGGCATCATCAAGGCCGAATTGCTTGCCGCCTTGATGGCAGAGGCCGACGAATTAACGGCAATATTGGTTACAAGCGCCAAAACAATCAAGAACCGAAAGCGCAAATGACTCATTCCTCCATCCCAATGTCGTTAAGTTAAGCCGTCATTCTGCCAGGGAGTGGCGGAATCCAGTCACAGGGATGTGAAAATTCTCCTGATTTTCAGAGCCTTTCGGTTTCGGTAATCCCGGTCGAATTGGCAGCATTGCCTTAACTTAATGGCATTGTCCCCCATCCCTCACTCATCATTCATAACTCCGCCGACCAACAGGGTATCTCGGTGATCGCGAAAGAATCGCAGGCCGTCCTTGACGGCGCCGACGACCGCCCGGGGGGTGATGGTGGCGCCGCTGAATTGATCGAAGTCGCCGCCGTCCTTTTTCACCGCCCACCGCTCTGCGGGCGGGTTGCCCAGGGAGCGACCGTTGAAGCCGAGGGTCCAGTCGTCCCGCTGCACCTCAATCTTGTCCCCCAACCCCGGGGTCTCGGCATGTGCCAATACCCTGACGCCCAGGATCTCGCCCTGGGTATCGAGTCCTAGGATCAGCTCGATGGGGCCGGCGTAGCCCGATCTGCTGACACGGAAGGCGACTCCCGTTACCAGGCGGCCACGTCGGGCACGATAGACGGTAACCTCCTCGCCCGTTGCTCGGGTGAGGGTCAGGGGATGGGCGAGGAGGTCGTTGTCGTGCATCCCGGCCGGGATCACCTGACCGAGCGAAGTCAACAGGTCCTCTGCCCGGCGTTGCTCGATGGCGTCTCTGGTGGCGAGGTTCCCGATGACCAGAAGCACGGCGGCGAGCATGGCGGCCACGCCCAACAGACCGGCCTGGTAGGCGAGCGGTTTGGGGGCGCTCGGTGCGGCGAGGGTGCTCATCGGACCCGCTCCGCGTCGTCGCCGGGTTCCAACGGGGCCCCCTTGCGATCACGCCCGTAGATGCGGGGCCGCACCCAGTGGTCGATCAGCGGCGTACAGGCGTTCATCAACATGACCGCGAAGGCCACGCCTTCCGGATAACCGGACCAGGTGCGGATGATGAAGACCAACAGGCCGCAGCCGGCACCGAAGAGGAGCTGTCCCCGGACCGATAGGGGCGAGGTCACCAGATCGGTGGCGATGAAGAAGGCCCCCAACAGGGTGGCCCCTGAAACCAGGTGCAGGACGGGATCGGCGAAGCGGCTGGGATCGAGCAGGTGCAGCAGGCCCGCCGGCAGGGCGATGGCGCCCAGCATGGCGACCGGGATGTGCCAGGTGATGACGCGCATGGCGAGCAGAAACAGGCCGCCCAGGAGGATCAGCAGCGCCGAGGTCTCACCCAGACTGCCGGGGACGGTGCCGATCGTCCCGCTCAAGGCGCTGTAGTCAGCCGGCAGGCCCTGGGGCAGGCTCAGGCCCTGCCCGAGCTCGTTGCGGATATGTCCTAGAACAGAGGCACTGGTGACGGCGTCGAACCGGGCCTGGGATTCCGCGGCGCCGAAGGTGATGTCCAGGCCCGCCGCGAAATCGGGGGCCGCGGCCGAAAGGAGCGGGGTAGGGGCAACGAAGGTCGTCATCTCCAACGGAAACGAGATCAGCAAGGCCACCCGTGCCACCATGGCGGGGTTGAATAGGTTCTGGCCGATCCCGCCGAAGATCTGTTTGGCGACCACGATGGCGATCAGGCTGCCCACCAGGCCGATCCACCAGGGCGCCCAGGGCGGCAGCGTCAGGGCCAGCAGCCAACCGCTCAGCAACGCGGAGCCGTCCGTCAAAAAAGGCCGTACCGGCTTACCGGCGATCCGCAGACAGACGGCCTCGGCAATGACGGCCGCCGCGATCGTGACCAGGAACAGAAAGATGGCGGGCCAGCCGAACTGCCAGAGGCCGAATAGGGTCGCCGGCACCAGGGCCAGCATGACCAGGCCCATGGTCCGGGAGACGCTCGCGCCAGCGTGGGCATAAGGCCCGGCGACTAGATAATGGTCGCTCACGCCGCCGACTCCTCGCCGGCCGGCTCCACCGCGGCCTGTGCCCTAGTACCTAGTTTTGACCGATGTTGCAAGTTCATAGTATCTGCTGGCTCACACGCTTGGCTCACATGCTCCAGTGTGTGGAGTAGGGGGTGTTGACAGTCCGAAGGTCCGCGCAGCGGACCCTACGCTGACCAGCTGATTATGTGTCGGGTCCGCGGTGCGGACGGCTGGAATGTTGCGGCCATCTAGCCTGTGAAAACCATTGGTTAGTGCAGATAACAACCGGAAAGCGAACCACGGATGAACACCGATCGACACGGATGGAGACCAATCCGTGTCGATCCGTGTCTATCCGTGGTTCGAGATAGCGAGGATTAGATCGTTTGTTAATTGCGAACACCCCCTAGCAATATCGATCGAAACTAGGTACTAGTCCAGTGATGCCGAAGTACCGATAACATGGGAATCATTTTTTCCGCCAATGAACGCCAATAAACGCAAATCGGTTGCAAAAGATCAGATTCTTCTTTTATCCGCAGATTGCGCAGATTATTTCGTTTTTCATCTGCGGAAATCTGTGTAATCTGCGGATAGATTGAAACCACCGGCTTATTTTTCCCATACTCAATCTGTATTAGTCGCTTGCGATTTCTGGGTGGCCGCCGCGCGCTTGCGTTGCGCCATGGCCTCCCGTTTGGCGCGCTGGATCGCCGCCATCCGTTGCGCGCGCTGTTCGGCCAGGCGTTTGGTCTCGATCCGTTTCTGCTTGATCCGCCCGCGGGCGGCCAGCTCTCCCTTGGCGTAGTTGAAATACTGCACCAAGGGGATATGGGACGGGCAAACATAGGCACAGGAGCCGCAGCCGATACAGTCCATCAACCCCAAGTCCGCGACCCTCTCCAGGTCGCCGGTCCGGGCGTGGGCGGCCATCTCCAGGGGCAGCAGGCCACAGGGGCAGGCCCGCACACAACCGGCGCAGCGGATGCACGGCATGGTCGCGCGTCGCCTCGACTCCTCCGCGGTTAGGGCCAACAGGCCGTTGCTGCCCTTGACCGCCGGTACCCGCGTGCTCGGGAGGGGCTGTCCCATCATAGGGCCACCGCTGATCAGCCGGGCGGGCTCGACCTCGAATCCGCCGCAGTGATCGACGAGATATTGCAGCGGCGCGCCCAGGGGGACCCGTAGATTGCCGGGTCGGCGGATGGCACCGCCGCTAACCGTCATGACGCGCGACACCAGCGGGCGGCCGTAACGCAGGGCCTCGTGCACCGCGAAGGCCGTGGCCGGGTTGTGGACCACGACGCCCACGTCGGCAGTCAGTCCGCGCGCCGGGGTTTCATGGCCGATCAGGGTCTGTACCAGGTGCTTCTCCGAGCCCATGGGGTAGCGAGTCGGCAGATGGACGACCCGAATCCGGTCGTCGAGTCGCGCCGCCTGCTCCATCGCCGCCTGCGCGTCCGGCTTGTTGTTCTCGATGCCGATCAGGATGCGGGTAACGCCCAGGGCGTGGGCCATGATCCGAACCCCGTCGACCACCGCCGCGGCCTGCTCGCGCATCAGGCGGTCATCACAGGTGAGATAGGGCTCGCACTCCGCGCCGTTGATAACCAGGGTATGCAGCCGGTAACGCTCCCGTAGGTTGAGCTTGACCGCGGAGGGGAAGGTGGCGCCGCCCATGCCGACGATACCAGCGGCGGAGACCCGGGCGGCGATCTCCGCCGGGGCGAGGGCAAAGGGATCGGCGATCCCCTCGATGGCGTTGGACCACCGGTCCTCGCCATCCGGCTGCAACGAGATGGTGCGCACATTGAGCCCCGAGGCATGGTGCGCCGGGAAGCTCCCGATTCCCACGATACGACCGGAAGTCGGCGCGTGTACGGGGGCGGATAGCTGACCCTGGTTGGGGGCCAGGAGCTGCCCCTTGGCGACCTGCTCACCCCGGCGCACCGCCGGCGTCGCGGGTGCGCCGATGTGCTGTTGCAGGGGGATGTGCAGCAGCGGGGGCAAGGGTAGGTCCGCAATCGGCTCCGCGGCGGAAAGCAGCTTGCGGTCTTCCGGATGCACGCCGCCGCGGATCTTGAATAGCCTCATCTGGCTCGGAACCTCGGGTTGCGAACAGGAGCCGTAGGGTGGGCTGTGCCCACCAATATTGGGCTGTGCCCACCGGGTAGGTGCCGCATCGGTGGGCACAGTCCACCCTACCTTGGGTTGAGTTGCGGATAAGGCTTCTTTCAGCCGGCCAATGCTGGTTGCGGCCAATACCAGGTCTGGAGAGTGGCCTCGATGGGGCGCATCTCGATGCCCTCGGTGGGGCAGACCTCGAAGCACTTTTGGCAGCCGATGCAGGCGTCTGCAAATACCGCATGGATCATCTTGGGGCCGCCGAGGATGGCATCGGTCGGACAGCGCTTGAAGCACCTGGTGCAGCCGACACACAGCTGCTCATAGATGTGGGCGATGGTGGGTGCTTGGTCCGCGACGGCCGACAGATCGGCACTGGCGCCCAACAGCTGCGCCAACTCCTCCGCCAGGGCGCGGTCTACCGCCGGGCACAGGGTCACGGGGGCCTGGCCGTCCACCATCGCTTGAGCAGCCGCGCCGCAGCCGGGGAAGCCGCATTGGCCGCACTGGGAGCCCGGCAGCAGGGCCTCCACCTGCTCGACCAGCGGGTTGCCTTCCACCTTCAGGTAGCGGGCGGCGAGCCCGAGGAGCCACCCGAGGGTTACGCCCAGAAGGGTAAGACTGGCAATTGCGACAAGCATGCTTGAGTCCTCTCTGATAGGGATGATCTCAACTACCGATGGATCAAGAACCATCGGTGATGCCGAACCGAGGTTAAAATTGAGCATAGGAAAATTATCCGATAGCTTTAATCTATCCGCAGATTACGCAGATTCCCGCAGATTAAAAACGAAACAATCTGCGTGATCTGCGGATAGAAGAGATAATCTGATCTTTGGTCACCGATTTGTGTTGATTCGCGTTCATTGGCGGAAAAAACGGTTCCCATGTTATTTGTACTTCGGCACTGCTGGGTTATTCTCGGCAGCCGGTATTAGCCCCCGGCGATACCGGCAAAACCCATGAAGGCAAGGGACAAGAGCCCGGCGGTCACCAAGGCGATCGGGGTGCCGGCAAAGGTAGCGGGGACCTGCATCAGGGCCAGGCGCTCGCGCATCCCAGCAAACATCACCATGACCAGCGTAAAGCCTAGCGCGGACCCGAACCCGTAGGCGAGGCTTGCCAAAAAGCTGGATTCCTCCCGGCTATTCAGCAGAGCGACTCCCAGCACGGCACAGTTGGTCGTAATCAGGGGGAGAAAGATCCCGAGCACCTGATACAGGGTCGGTGAGAGCCGGCGTACCATCATCTCGGTGAATTGGACTACCGCGGCAATGACCAGGATAAAGGTCAGGATGCGTAAATAACCCAGATCCAGCGGACCGAGCAGAAAATACTCCAGCAGCCAACCGGCTACCGCGGCCAGGGTCAGCACAAAGGTCGTAGCCAGACCCATACCCAGCGCGGAGTCCAGCTTATTGGATACCCCCATGAAGGGACACAGCCCTAGGAACCTGACCAGGACCACGTTGTTCACCAGCGCGGTACCCAAAACAATCATCACATAGTCGCCCATGTCGGCCCGATCCCAACCGCGTGCGGTGGCTTGCCATTGCTTGTCATTAGCTATAGCAAATTGGATGCCAGGGTTATGGAGGCGGGCGCCCTTGCTGTCCTGCGGCGCGGCGTAGACGCACCCCGAACGGTCATCACAACGACCGATCCTGTGGATTAGGTCCGCAGCTGCTCGTCTGGTGACCGAAGCCCTTCGTGTCTCGTTCCATCCAAGTTTTGTAGGAAACGCCACAGAAGGGGTATAAGGTAGGTTTTCGTGTCTACCCGCACCAACGTCATGATCAGCAGCATTTCTTTCAAGCAATTTAAGAGCTACCAGGACGCCAGGCTCCCGCTGGCCCCCCTATCGCTGCTAATTGGCGCCAATGCCTCGGGCAAGAGCAATGCGGTGGAAGGGATGCGCTTCCTGTCCTGGTTCGCGGAGGGACGCCGGCTGGACGATCTCACGCGCGCCGTGCAGGCGGGGGATCGACAAGTGCGAGGTACGGTCTGGGATTTGGTCTACCAGGCAGATGATGGCACCGACAAGCCCGATGACACCTTTGGATTCGATTGCGCCGTATCGTCTGGGGATAAGTTTCAGATTCGCCTGCAAGTGACTAGGGAAGGTATGCGCGTGATTTCCGAGTCCATGAAAGAACTTGATGAACGTGTCCCATTGTATGAGGTCGTTTCTCCGGGCACACAGTCCTACCCTGTGGTGTGGGTGCGCTACAACAATTTCGCCCGTGGTGGGAAAAAGCCCCAAATCTCTTGCAGTGACCAACAGGGGATTTTCACTCAGTTAGACACCCCGGCTCGATTCAGCACCAAGAAGGCACAAGAGCGGATTCCACAAGTAGTCCGTAGGTTTCGCCGATCCCTTGAGCGGATTCTGTTTCTCGACCCAAGTCCGCGTGCGATGAGGCAGTACAGCTTCATCGTCGAGAAGCGCCTCGAAGGCGATGGATCGAATCTATCGAGTGTGTTGTACGACCTGTGCGAAGCAAGAGGCCAAAAAGGGCAGGTCCTCGACTTTATTCGGTCGTTGCCGGAGCAGGATATCCGCGACATCGGTTTTCTGGAGACGCCGCGTCAGGAGGTGATGCTTACCCTCACCGAATCCTTTGCGGATCGGGCAAAGATATGGGACGCCGGAATTCTATCCGATGGAACCCTGCGCATACTCGCTGTGGCCGCCGCGCTCTTGTCCGCCCCCGAGGGGTCCCTAGTCATCGTCGAGGAGGTCGATAACGGTGTGCATCCGAGTCGGGTCGGAACCCTGTTAGAGAAGATCCGGAACCTTGCCCGTGAGCGCAAGGTGCGTGTGTTGGTGACCACGCACAATCCGGCCTTGTTGGATACCCTGCCTGCCGAAGCCATCCCGGATGTGGTGTGCTGTTATCGTGACCCGGACGTGGGAGACAGTAGGCTGGTCCGGCTCGAAGACCTGGAGGCCTACCCGGAGTTGATCGCCGAAGGCCCCCTCGGTCAGCTTATGACCACAGGTATTCTCGATCGCTATCTGAAAGATCGCACCAGCGCGGAACAGCGGCGTGCCCAAGCCATGGAGTGGATCAAGACGCTCAGGGGAGGGGAGACGGCTTGACCATCTGCATCCTGGACACTTCGGTCTTCTGCAACCTCCTCGATGTGCCCGCCTTCAACCAAGACAGGGAAGACACACTGTCCAAGCTGGAGGACTATCTGGAGGAGGGGTATACGCTGCTATTACCCCTTGCGGCCATCTACGAAACAGGCAACCACATCGCCCATGTTGCGAATGGTAGGGCGCGTCGTGAGGCTGCTAAGCGGTTTGTTGGTGAGGTCGCGCAGGCCATTGCAGGCCAAGTTCCGTGGAGGCCCACACCGTTTCCCGACAGGAGACTGTTAACGGCTTGGCTCGCGGAGTTCCCGGATTGCGCGATGCGTAAAGTCGGGCTCGCGGACCTTTCGATTATCAGGGAGTTTGAGCGCCAGTGCAAGCTTCACAGGATGCGGCGGGTGTTGGTCTGGTCCTACGACTATCACCTTCAGGGCTACGACCGCAAGGTCGGGTCGGGCTGAATAATTCAGGATTGCTATTCGCTCCCAGGGGCTTTGTCGCGAACGCGACAAGGTAACCGGAAGCCTCCCGGTCGATGTCCCGCGAGCAGGTGCGGGTCCGCGTGCCGGTTCGAATCACAGGGGCGACGAAGCGGAACGGATCTTGCAGCTTTCTCTACAGGTGCACCAGGAGGACCGCGCGTGGCCACTCGAAGCCTTTCCGATCGCAGCCTATCCGATCACGGCCTATCCAGCGCCGCAGATGCCGTGGGCCGGTTTTTGGCGGACCCGCCGGCCGGGACCCCGCACGAGGTCATCGAGCGTTTGCAGGCGACGGCCGGCGACCCGGCCGCGTCCTTACCGCCGAGAATCTGCTTCGAGACAGTGCTCGAGGCGGTGCCGGTGCTCGTGGTGTCCCTCGACGAATCCGGCCAGGTGTGTCTCGATAACCACGAGTACCGGCAACTGCTGGATGCTCTGCACGGACAGGAGCCCATCGCGGTCCTGCGTCAGGCACTCCGGGAGCAAGCGGGCTTCGATCCCCTGGAGGCACTGCGAGCGGGGCGCAGCTTCAAGGACGTGGAGGTCAACCTCGAGCTCCCCGGCGGTGGCCCCCGCTGGTTTGCCTGCTCCGGTACCCTGACCGGCGAGACGGACGCAGGTGTGCACGGCGATTTCAGTCGCCACCGGAGCGGCGGACGGCACCTGCTCCTGCTTGCCAACGACATTACTATCCGGCGCCGCGAGGTCGAGCGGGCACACCTCGAGAACCTGCGCGCACGTCTGGCGGAGCAACAGATGATGGACGGGATGCGGGAGGCGCTGTCGGCGGCCTGCTACCAGATGCAGGGCCCGCTGAATGTCATCCAGGCCGCGATCGGCATGCTGGAGCGGGGCAAGGGCGAGCCGGCGACCCTCGCCGCCATGCTGGCCCAGATCAGCGCCTCCGGGCACCGGGCCAAGGCGACCTTGCAGGCGGCCTTGCCCGAGGAGCCCAAGGAGGCCGGGACCCCGGTCAATGTCAATGAGCTGTTGCGTCAAGTGCTGGAGATCGAGACGGATCGCCTGCTGGCCACCGGCATCGTCGTGGAATGGCAGCCGACCCCGGTATTGCCCCGGCTCACAGGACACCAGAATCAGCTCAGATCCCTGTTTAAGCACCTGATCGACAACGCCATTTTGGCGCTGAACGAGACCGGCAAGACACACCGGGTGCTGCGTCTGATGACCCGGGCGCTCGCCACCGGCGTGGAGGTGACGATTCAAGACAATGGTCCGGGCATCGCGCAAGACCTGCGCCTGCGGGTATTCGAGCCCTTCTTCATCGGTTGGCGTAACCGCCGTGGCCGCGCGGGGGTGGGACTTACCTTGGCCCAGGAGATCGTCAATCAGCACGGCGGCTGCATCGAAATCGACTCGGGGCTCGCCGCGGGTTGCCGGGTCCGGCTTTCCCTGACCGCGGTCCCGGTGGACGAATAAGTCCCCGCAGCCGGCTATGACGGCAAAAAATGACAGGCGCGGCGGCGAGGTCGGGCATCGCCAGGAGCTGTTCGAGGCCCAGCTCGCCACCTTGTTCGAGGTGAGCTCGGTGCTGAGCCGTTCACTCGATCTGAGTCAAACGCTGCGGGCGGTGCTGGAGGTCCTACATCGACGGGGGCGCATGCGTAAGGGCATGGTCAGCCTGGTGGACCAGGATACCGGCGAGCTGATGGTCAGTGCCCTCCACGCGGGAGATGCCGCCCCCTTCGCGGCGGTCCGCTACCAGTCAGGCGAGGGAGTGATTGGAAGTATTCTCGAACGCAATCGGCCCTGGATCGTCTCCCGGGTCGCCGACGAGCCTCGTTTCCTCAACAAGCTCGGCGTCTACGATCCGCAGCTGCCCTTCATCGGGGTACCGATCCGCATCGGTACGGAGGGAGCCGTGGGCGTCTTCGCAGCGCAGCCGCCCGCGGTGGATGATCTGCTGCCGCAACATGCCCGGTTTTTGGAGATGGTTGCCAACCTGATCGGTCAGGCGGTGCGTCTGTCTCACATGGTCGATGCGGAGCGCCGGGTATTGCAGGATGAGCGTGACACACTACGGCGGCAGGTGCGGGGGGAGCATGGGTTCGCCGGTATTATCGGCCACTCCCAAGGCATGCAGCTGGTCTTCGACCAGGTGCGGCAGGTGGCCAAATGGAATACCACGGTTCTCATCCGCGGCGACTCGGGTACCGGCAAGGAGCTGATCGCCAACGCCATCCACTACAACTCCCCGCGGGCGCGCAACGCCTTCGTCAAGCTCAACTGCGCCGCCTTACCGGACAATCTGTTGGAGTCCGAGCTGTTCGGACACGAAAAGGGGGCCTTCACCGGCGCGAGTACCCAACGCAAGGGGCGCTTCGAACAGGCCGCCGGCGGCACCCTGTTCCTCGACGAGATCGGTGAGATCAGCCGGGTCTTTCAGGTCAAGCTGCTGCGCGTGCTCCAGGAAGGCGAATTCGAGCGGGTCGGCGGTACCCGCACCCTGAAGGTCGATGTTCGCATCATCGCCGCCACCAATCGGGACCTGGAGTCCGGGGTCAAGGCCGGAGAGTTCCGGGAGGATCTGTACTACCGGCTCAATGTCATGCCCATCTATATGCCCGCCTTGCGGGAGCGCAGCGAAGACGTGCCGGAGCTGGCGCGCTTTCTGATCGCCAAGATCGGTAAGGCGCAAGGTCGGGGGCTCAGAATCACCGACAGCGCCCTGCGGGTCCTGATCCGCCACGACTGGCCGGGCAATGTGCGGGAGCTGGAGAACTGTCTGGAACGCTCTGCGGTTATGAGCGAACAGGGCGTGATCGACCGGGAGGTGATCAGTCTGGCCGGACTCGACACAGGCGTGGCGGATCATGACCAGGCGCCGCCCGCCGCCCCCGCCCCGACGGTCGATCCGGACGACTCGAACCTCGACGAGCGCGAACGGGTCATCGTCGCCTTGGAAGCGGCCGGCTGGGTCCAAGCCAAGGCCGCCCGGCTACTCGGCATGACCCCGCGGCAGATCGCCTATCGCATCCGGACCTTGAATATCAAAGTGCGGCAGTTCTAAGAAGCGGCACGTAAATCATTCCGGCCATCGGTGGCCAAGCGTTGAGCGCCTTGTTAACTTCGATATTTTGCATACCTACTCCTTAGAGGCTGTCTAAAAATTAAGATACTGATTTTAGGGAATAAAATCTGCAAATTTCACGCTCGTTCCCACGCTCCAGCGTGGGAACGGCAGCTTGTCCGCTCCAGCGGACGCGGCTCTTCTGTGCTGATCGGCGTTGGCGGTTAGCCTACCGAGGCGCTTAATCGACGCTGGAGCGTCGGGATCTGCTCCCACGCTGGAGCGTGGGGAGCCAGCCGAAAATCAATGCCAGTAGAAAATCAATAGGTTAGTTTTTAGACAGCCTCTTAGGCACTTTTTCGCTGCGACTTGATATCGGCGATTATGTCTTTCGCGGATAGGCAAGTCATTTAACAAGTGCATGAGGAAAATTCGGGCTTTCTGGATTAACCACTAGTTTTCCATGGCTTGGAGATATAATCAAATCCATATCCTCCATTGGAACAGCACCCAACAGTACCTCATCTCCCATAACTAATGCACCTACGAAACAATTACGATTTTCAAAAATAACCTCTATGGGGCCAACATAAGATACCTTGTGACGACTCCCATCAGCAGTTGTCACTTCACGTTTTCTATTTTCTTCCAGCTCCAATTGGAGAGCCACATGCTCAGGTATACAAAGCATCAGCGCCCCTGTATCGACCATTGCCTTTGTTACCAAAGACTTTAATTGTGGAAGCCGTGGGTTTTTCAACTCAATTTCCGCATGAACGTATCCCATAAGATTTCCCCTAATTCGTTACCAACTATGAAGCCCGGTTCAGCCGACGCCATGCGTGACCGGGGCCACCTTCGTTGAAGACTGCACGGAACTTGAATAGACGCGCCGGCTGAACTACACAATGCCCAAATGACCTTTCCCGCAGGCTACTACCTCCTCTGCTTGCACCGCATCGCCAACACTCACAACTTCTGGCGGCTGGAACGACAGCGGAGCAATGGTCCGGTGGAGCGCCTCGTTATGGATTCCGGACTGCTTTGGAGTGCGCCGGCAAAGCGGCGCGACCGCATCGAACCTCAGCCACGGGGGATACCAGCGGCGTTGGCCGGGAATCCGGGCCCTTCGGTTCCACCCGCGCCGCGGCGACGGCGCTTTCCTCTGGCCACAACACCTTGGCCGGGAACGGATACCTCGCCACATCCAAAGCGGCGGCAGGATGGTGCCACTTGGCCGATCCCCGGCTTATGCCTCGCGCTGTCGGTTCCGGTAAGCAGCGGGGTGAAGTTGCCGCCGCACTCCAAAACGTCCAGTGGAACCCTTCTATGATCGTTGGCAGTCCGGAATCCATAAAGAGCCTTCTCACTTTCATCGCAGTGGCGATTATCGAGTCAGGAGACAAGAGACCTTACTTTCGCCATTACATCTTGTAACACGGTATTCGCGGCGACATCGATCTTCCGTACCCCGCGGGCGCGGTAGTCGATCATCTTGATCTGGTGACAAAGGACAACTCCGGTGGTCCTACTACCTTGGAGCGGAACCTCAAAGGCGTGACCCCGGACACGGCTCGTAATCGGCGCTACGAGCGCAAGTCCAACCTTCTTGTTAAAGGTCCGTGGCGTAAGGACCAGGGCGGGGCGCTTCATTGCCTGCTCATGCCCGCGCGCCGGATCGAAATCCGTGAATAGGATTTCTCCTCGGTCCGGCACGTAACTAGGCATTTACAAAGGGTCCTCACGGCCTATCGGGGGTGCGTCGAGCCATTCTCGATCATCGTCCTCGAGCGCAAACTGGTCAGCGGTCGATGCTTCGAGCAAAGACTCGAGCCCGTACTCCGGTGTTTGGATGGGTTCGATGACAATACAATTATCTTTCAAGTGCATATCTACCAGGCTATCTACGGATAGTCCCAAAGCCCGAATCAATTGCGCGGGGAGCCGAATAGCTGCGCTATTGCCCCATCGCTTGATCTCTGCGTTCATAAGTGTATCTCCTCAAGTATCTACATGACTGAGTTTGAAGTAATTTCATAAGGATTGTCAACTAGTACCTTATTGCAATCGATATTGCGTGTGTAGGGAACGGCCTCCGTGCCGTTCCGCAAGCTGCTCGGAACGCCACGGAGGGCGTTCCCTACAGCAAAATCATGCGAAATGGGGTACTAGGGGGCGTTCTCAATTGAGCCAACTCATCACGAAAATCAGGCCCATAGGTCGGGTCAGGCTAGGGATGGCTGCCACCCGACGGAGGTGGCTGGCATACGGCGGATGGCGCAAGCTTATCCGCCCTACGCGAGCTCGTAACGGGTTGTTATCCTTAGATAATTTGTTAATTAAGAACGCCCCCTAGGCGAGCGTCTCCGGCATCAGGCACCAGGTGTCCTGTCCGTCTTCCGACACCGGAGCCACCCGCCGCTTGTTGCAAACCCGACAAGTGAGGCCCTACGCGCGGCTCAATGCCTTGAAAATCAATCCGGAATGCGCGCGTTTCGGATTAGGCATGGCATTTGCTTGGAAAGTATCCGAAGCGATCTCGAATCACGCGAGCGACGGCGCCCGCGACTTTTCCGGAGACCAGCCGATGGAGCTGAAAATCCTGGGGCAAGGCACGCCGGCGGTATCGACGGGGCGCATCGGCTGCGCCGCGAGCGGCCACGGCGGTGGGGACCCACTCTCCCGGCTGCCCGCAGAGGTCCGGGCGCAGATACGGGACCACCCGTGCTATTCGGAAGCGGCGCACCATCACTATGCCCGGATGCATGTGGCCGTGGCGCCTGCGTGCAACATTCAGTGCCACTACTGCAATCGCAAGTATGACTGTGCCAACGAGTCGCGCCCGGGCGTGGTGTCCGAGCTCTTGAGCCCGGATCAGGCGGTGAAGAAGGTCCTGGCCGTGGCCGCCGCTATCCCCCAGCTGGCAGTGGTCGGCATCGCCGGTCCCGGCGATCCGCTTGCCAATCCCGAACGCACCTTTGCAACCTTCCGCAAGCTCTCGGAACAGGCGCCGGACCTCAAACTGTGCCTGTCTACCAACGGGCTGGCGTTGCCCGAGCTGGTCGATGTGCTCTGCGCGCACCGGGTCAGCCATGTGACCATCACCATCAACTGTATCGATCCGGCAGTGGGGGTCAAGATCTATCCCTGGATCTTCTGGAACCAGCACCGGATCGAGGGAGCCGAGGCCGCGGCGATCCTCATCGAGCAGCAGCGGAAGGGTCTGAAGATGCTGGTCGAGCGGGGGGTCCTGGTCAAGATCAACTCGGTGGTGATCCCCGGCGTGAACGACGTACACCTGAGAGCGGTCGCGCAGTACGTCAAGGCCAAAGGGGCCTTCCTGCATAACCTGATGCCGCTCATCGCCGACGCCAAGCACGGCACCTTTTTCGGGGTCACGGGACAGCGCGGCCCGACCCGTGAGGAGCTGCGGGTGCTGCGGGACGCCTGCGCCGGCGACATGAACATCATGCGTCATTGCCGTCAGTGCCGCGCCGATGCCGTGGGTCTGCTCGGCGAGGATCGGTGCCGGGAGTTCACCCTGGACAAGATCGAACACCGGGAGGTCGATTACGACCAGGCCATGGCGGTGCGGCGGCGGGTCCATGCGACCATCGAGGCCGACCGCGCGGCGTGCCAGCAATCGCCCGAGCCCGGATAACCGTCAACAGGGCCTTAGAGACTGTCTAAGAACTTGCCCGGTTGGCTCCCTCGCCCCCTGGGGGGAGGGGGCTGGGGAGAGGGGGGATCAAGGGCTTTATTTCGATCGGATTGGTCACGCCATATCAAGCAACATCAATGGGTTAGTTTTTAGACAGCCTCTTAGGAGTCCGACGCTATGCCGAAAGCGAAAATTACATTCGACGATATCGAGCAAACCGTCAATGTCCCCGCGGGTACGCGCGTCATCGAGATTTCCGAGCAGGTGGGGGCCGGCATCATCTACGGTTGCCGCGAGGGTGACTGCGGAACTTGCATGATGCATGTCACCGCGGGTTGGAACAACCTCACCGCGCCTTCGGTGCTAGAGGAGAAGATCCTGCGCGAGAACCTGGCCGGTCGCCACGACCGGCTGGCCTGCCAGGCGCAGATCCTCGGCGATTGCCAGGTCAAGCCCGCCTGACCATCAACACCCAACCCGGAGCGCTATTATGGGCCTGGTTACCTTTTCGAATCCCGAATTCAAGGACAAGACCGTCTATGCAGTAGCAGGCAGCCACACCGAAACCATCCTCAAGCTCGCCAAGGAGCACCGGGTGCCCGTCCAGTTCGACTGTCAGGATGGCGAGTGCGGAAGCTGCCTGGTGCACGTGACCAGCATCGACGGCAAGGATCGTATGGGCGGTCCCCTGACGGAGAAGGAGAAGAACGTCCTGCACGAGCTGGGCAAGCTGACCAAAGAAGAGATCGAGCAAATGCTCGTCGACGATTTGCCGAGCGAGTGGCGCCTGGCGTGCCAGATGATCGTTCGCGACGAAGACCTGTTGGTAGAGTTCTGAAGATGTCCGGCGCGCTCCCTGTCACCATCGATCATGCGGTGCGGATCTACGGCCTGCTGATAGCGCGGGCCACCGGGATCGGTAACGACCATGCATTGGCCTGTATGATCGCCAGCGCGTGGACGGGGAGGGGTTCCCTGCCGGCTTGGCTCGGGCTGTCACCCGCCGCCTTCCATTGCCTGGTGGGGCATCACTTTCCCGGAGCAACCTTGCCTGCTCCCGCCTTCCCGGGTCTGGCGGCTCCGGAACCACGGCCCGACGAGCTGGCCGACCTGGTGCGGCTGATGTTGATCGACAAGGCTGGTGTATCGCCGTCCGAGGTCTGGATGGCCCATATCGTGGCAGCGGGTTGCATGGCCTCCGACCAT
The DNA here is from genome assembly GCF_004359955.1 of Candidatus Thiosymbion oneisti. Classification (NCBI taxonomy): domain Bacteria; kingdom Pseudomonadati; phylum Pseudomonadota; class Gammaproteobacteria; order Chromatiales; family Chromatiaceae; genus Candidatus Thiosymbion; species Candidatus Thiosymbion oneisti. The sequence goes on along the minus strand of NZ_SMSC01000012.1, from coordinate 20,457 downwards.
CTATGGAGTGACCTCGGTCTCTGGTCCCGAACGGATTTGACGGCCTTGATGCGCCGCAACTTCCCGGCCCTCGCGGCGCGCAACGTCAGAGACATGAGATGGAAGCGCTTTCTCTACAAGCAGCTGTGCGAGACGGAGGGGGTCTACACCTGCCGCGCGCCCTCCTGCGAGGTCTGCGTCGACTATCCGGGCTGTTTTGGACCCGAAGCCTGAGCCGAAGTTGTTTCCGGCGATACCCGTTACCCACGAATGGGTTCGGTGCCATACAGGTCGTTTCTTAAACCGCAAAGGCGCAAAGAGTGGGAGATAGTGAACACAGCAAGCCGCATCGTTTTTCGCTCGCAGCAAAGCGAGCGCGGCTGCGAATTCCACCAGGACGACAATCCTCGGTGAGATATGCGGGTTAGGCCATGTGTACACAGACTTCTTGGTCGAGCCTATCGGCCATGGCTTCGCGTGTGGTCTCAAGATCGTACCGGGTTTGGAGATTCATCCAGAATTGGGCCTCCATTCCGAAAAAGCGTCCCAGTCGTAAGGCAGTATCCGCGGTGATACCCCGTTTCCCATGGACAATCTCATTAATATGACGTGGCCACACCCCAACCGCTTGGGCCAAATGATACTGGCTTATCTGCATCGGCTTTAAAAAATCCTCAAGCAGAATTTCCCCAGGATGAATCGGCGAAAAGTCACGCTTCGTCATCATTTTCCCTCAATGATAGTCCACAATTTCTACGTCATAGGCGTCACCGTCACGCCATACAAAGCACACGCGCCACTGATCGTTCACACGGATGCTATGCTGTCCTTGGCGATCGTGGGTCAATGCCTCCAGTCGATTGCCAGGCGGCACGCGTAAGGTCTCCAGCACCGTGGCCGCATGGAGTTGTTCCAGCTTGCGTGCGGCTACCCGCTGTATATCCTGCGGCAATCTGCGCGAGAATTGTCCACGGAAAATCTTTTCGGTTTCCTCTCTCTTAAACGATTTAATCATGCAGAGAGCATAACATTTTTCGTTTGCCAGGCGTTCTTGCTATACGTGCATTTCTCCGGTTTCACTTTTACCTGGTTCCGTGAACTAAATGAGCCATTCAGGGTGTCGCAAAAGATGACGCCCTCCTCCGGAGGGTGTTGTAAAAGCTGGTAAGTCCGCACCCAAAACGGCATCGGGTCCGTGAAGACCTACGACTTGGCATCTCACCATCGTTCCGGGTAGCCCGTAGGTCGGGTTAGGCCAGGGATGGCCGCCACCCGACGGAGATGGCTAGCATCCGGCGGATGGCGCAAGCTTATCCGCCCTACGCGGGCTCGAATTTCTGTTTCTTATCGTGATTTCATTCGTCATTGAGCAACCGGCGTATCGCTGGTTCGGAAAGTCCCATGGATGCGGCAATAGTTTCAACGGTCATTCCATTGTTATACAGCGACTTGACGAGGATTTTCCGCTCTTCCTCGCGTCCTTTTGCAAGTCCTTCCTCACGCCCTTCCGCAAGCCCTTCCTCAAACCCTTCCTGTCTGGCCTCCTCGGCTTCCCATTTGGCATGCTCGATCACTCCCCACTCGGAGCGGACAGCATCGATATGCTTGTCGAACCTGCGCCGCTCCCGTTCATCCAGCTTCAGATAATCGAGCTTGTCCTTCAAGGCGCTGATACCGGGGGCGGTGAATTCGTCCAGCACCTCGTTGTTCTTGAAGGCATAGACCCACTGATCCAGGTCGTCCCGAACCACGTCCGTAAAGCGTTTCAGGGGAATCAGATAGTACTCGGGAAAGACATTGGTCTCTCCGATGCGAATCTGATCGCCGACCAGGGATCTCTTCAGGGTCACGGGATGATGGGTATGCAGGCCCGTGAATTCGGTCTTGCCATGGTAGATGTAGTCGTCACCATCATGGCTGACGTCGAAATGGAGGAGGCTGATGGAGTAGACCTTTTTGAGATTGGCGTAGGGCTCGCCCAGCTTCAGGGTCTCGACGATGGTCTTGGCCGTGCCATAGGCTAGACGCTTGAGGTAGGCCATTTCCGAGAGGTATTGCACCTCGATGATGATCCGCTCGCCGTCTTCGGTCTTAGCCAGGAGATCCACGTGGTTGTACTTATCGGCTTCATCGGTCCGGTTGCCCTCGCTCTCCAGCAGGTCAAGGATGACCACCGGTCGTCTGAACAGGGCCGTCAGAAAACCCTCCAGGACATCGAAATTGGCCTTGTCCCGCAGAACGGTCTTGATGGCCCAGTCGAAGGTGATGATCTGGCGGCCGGTTGCTTTTTTCATGCGGGTGTTCCTCCGCAAAAGGGTTCCCGTTCGATTTGTCTGTGCTTATCCGGACATCCGGCCCGGCTTTGTCGCCTATGCTACCACCTGCCTGCTACCAGCCGCCCGATTGCTCAAGGAAATGCTCGCTATATCAAGCCATTGACCGCCGTTTCGGCGATTGGTACGGGGCTTGCAACAAGGAGAGGGAACGCGCTTTTGTTCCACCCGCTGCGAACAGCGAGTCAATCGGGAGATCCCACCATGGCACTGCGTCAATGCGCCATCTACGGCAAGGGCGGCATCGGTAAGTCGACGACGACCCAAAACCTGGTCGCGGGGCTGGCCGAGATCGGCCAGAAGGTCATGATCGTCGGTTGCGACCCCAAGGCCGACTCCACCCGCCTGATCCTGCACTCCAAGGCCCAGGAGACCATCATGCACCTGGCCGCCGAGTCGGGTTCCGTGGAGGACCTGGAGCTCGAGGACGTGCTGCGGATGGGTTACTCCAATATCAAGTGCGTCGAGTCCGGCGGTCCCGAGCCCGGGGTTGGTTGCGCTGGTCGCGGCGTCATCACGGCCATCAATTTCCTCGAGGAGGAGGGCGCCTATGACGAAGATTTGAACTTTGTCTTCTATGACGTGCTCGGCGACGTGGTGTGCGGCGGCTTCGCCATGCCGATCCGCGAGAACAAGGCCCAGGAGATCTACATCGTGGTCTCCGGCGAGATGATGGCGATGTACGCGGCCAACAACATCTCCAAGGGGATCGTGAAGTACGCGAACTCCGGCGGCGTGCGTCTCGGTGGCCTGATCTGCAACAGCCGCAATACCGACCGTGAGAACGAGCTGATCCAGGCCCTGGCCAAGAAGCTGGGGACCCAGATGATCCACTTCGTGCCCCGGGATAACGTGGTGCAACGCGCCGAGATTCGCCGCATGACGGTCATCGAGTATGACCCCAAGCACTCCCAGGCCGAGGAATATCGGGAGCTGGCCCAAAAGATCGTCGATAACAAGAATCTGGTCGTCCCCACGCCCATCAGCATGGATGAGTTGGAGGACCTGCTGATGGAGTTTGGGGTCCTGGAAGAGGAAGACGAGTCCATTATCGGTCAGACCGCCGCGGCCGCGGCGGCCGCCTGATGCATGAGACAGGTCCATTCATACAACCGGGCGACCGACGGCGGGGCCGCCGCGGCGCCCGAACAGGGGAGCCTTGCTGGCTCCCACGCTCCAGCGTGGGAGCAAATCCCGACGCTCCAGCGCCGCCAAGCGATCAGCGTAGCGCAGGTCACTAAGAGGCTGTCTAAAAACTAAGCCATCGATTTTAAATCGGTAGGCTGGGGTAAGGAACGAACCCCAGCTTGGGTTATTGCTGGGTTTTGGCCGTCCCTGGCCGCAACCCAGCCTACGGCCTGCGGTCCCTTTTTAGACAGTCTCTAAGGCTAAAACATATCAGCACAGAAAGGCACGGTCCGCTGGAGCGGACAAAACGGCGTTCCCACCTGTCTGCGTGCAGGGACGCACAGGCAGGCGCTGGAACGTGGGAACGAGCGTGAAACCCACTAGGTGAGAGGTCCATTCATACAACCGGGCGACCGACGGCGGAGCCGCCGCGGCGCCCGAACAGGAGAGCCTCGCTATGGCAGCATCGACACACGAACCGATCCAGGCCCTCATTCAGGAGGTCCTGGAGGTCTACCCGGACCGGGCCAGGAAGGATCGCGCCAAGCATCTGACGACTAACGATCGGTCCGTTGAGCAATCCAAGCAATGCATTACCTCTAACCGTAAGTCCCTGCCCGGCGTCATGACCGTTCGCGGTTGCGCCTATGCCGGCTCCAAGGGCGTGGTCTGGGGTCCGATCAAGGATCTGATCCATGTCTCCCACGGCCCGGTGGGCTGTGGCCAGTACTCCCGCGCCGGGCGACGCAATTACTACGTCGGTATGACCGGCGTGAACACCTTCGGCACCATGAACTTTACCTCGGACTTCCAGGAGAAGGACATCGTGTTCGGCGGCGACAAGAAGCTCGATAAGATCGTTACCGAGATCGAGCAGCTGTTCCCGCTCCACAAGGGGGTAACCGTCCAGTCCGAGTGTCCGATCGGCCTGATCGGCGACGACATCGAGGCGGTAGCTAAGAAAAAGGCCAAGGAGACCGGCAAGCCGGTGGTGCCGGTGCGTTGCGAGGGCTTCCGCGGGGTATCCCAGTCCCTGGGCCATCACATCGCCAACGATTCGATCCGCGATTGGGTCATCGGCAACCGTGACGGCGACGACAGCTTCGCGACCACACCCTATGACGTGGCCATCATCGGCGACTACAACATCGGCGGCGATGCCTGGGCCTCGCGCATCCTGCTGGAAGAGATGGGCCTGCGCGTCGTCGCCCAATGGTCCGGCGACGGCAGTCTGTCCGAGATCGAGCTGACCCCGAAGGTCAAGCTCAACCTGATCCACTGCTACCGCTCGATGAACTACCTCAGCCGGCACCTGGAGGAGAAGTACGGCATTCCCTGGATCGAGTACAACTTCTTCGGTCCCACCAAGATCGCCGAGTCCCTGCGCGCGATCGCTACCCGCTTCGACGACACCATCCAGGCCAACGCCGAGCAGGTCATCGCCAAGTACCAGGCCCAATCCGAAGCGGTCATTGAAAAGTACCGGCCACGTCTGGAAGGGAAAAAGGTGATGCTCTATGTCGGCGGTCTGCGCCCGCGGCACGTGGTCGGCGCCTATGAGGACCTGGGGATGGAGGTGGTGGGCACGGGTTATGAGTTTGCCCATAACGACGACTACGACCGCACCATCAAGGAGATGGGTGACGCGATCCTGCTCTACGACGACCTCACCGCCTACGAATTCGAGGTGTTCGCCGATAAGCTCAGGCCCGACCTGATCGGCTCCGGCATCAAAGAGAAGTACATCTTCCAGAAGATGGGCATCCCCTTTCGGCAGATGCACTCCTGGGATTACTCCGGTCCCTATCACGGCTACGACGGCTTTGCCATCTTCGCCCGCGATATGGATATGACCATCAACAATCCCTGCTGGAAGGAGCTGCAAGCGCCTTGGCTGAGTGATGAATGATGAATGATGAATGAGAGATAACCTCATACTCACCACTCACCACTCACCACTCACCACTCACCACTCACAACTTGACACTCACGGGAGAGGAGATCGAAAAAGAGATAGACCCGTAGGATGGGCAAAGCAAGCGACGGCTCGTTCCCACGCTCCAGCGTGGGAACGCAACCATAGCCGCTCCAGCGGCCAAGATCCTTCCTCCGTCGGGACAAGGTTTCATGACGCTGGAGCATCAGAACTTGCTCCCACGCTGGAGCGTGGGAGCCAGAGATGTTGCCGTCCGTCCGCGGATCAGCGGCGCGGCAGGAGACCACGCATGAGCCAGACAGTCGAAGACATCAAGCCGAGCTACCCTTTGTTTCGTACGGATGACTATCAGGAGGACCTCGCCAAAAAGCGGGCCCGCGTCGAGGAATGCTACGACCCGGAGCGGATGGAGGAGGTGTTCCAGTGGACCACGACCGAGGAATACCAGGCGCTCAACTTCCAACGCCAGGCCCTGACTATCAACCCGGCCAAGGCCTGCCAGCCCCTGGGCGCCGTGCTCTGTGCCCTCGGTTTCGAGAAGACCCTGCCCTATGTGCACGGCTCCCAGGGCTGCGTAGCCTACTTCCGTACCTACTTCAACCGTCACTTCAAGGAGCCGGTGGCCTGCGTGTCCGACTCCATGACCGAAGACGCGGCGGTCTTCGGCGGCCAGAAGAACATGTTCGAGGGTCTGAAGAATGCCAAGGCGCTCTATAAGCCGGAGATGATGGCGGTCTCGACCACCTGCATGGCCGAGGTCATCGGCGATGATCTCAACGCCTTCATCAACAACGCCAAGCAAGAGGGCCATATCGAGCCGGAATTCCCGATCCCCTTCGCCCACACCCCGAGCTTCGTCGGCAGCCACACCACCGGCTGGGACAATATGTTCGAGGGGTTCCAGCGTTACTTCACGCTCAACGCCATGGACGACAAGGCGGTGGGGTCCAACGGCAAGCTCAACCTGGTTCCCGGCTTCGAGACCTATCTCGGCAACTACCGGGTCATCCACCGCATGCTGCGGGAAATGGGCGTCGACTACAGCCTGCTGTGCGACCCCAGCGAGGTGCTGGATACGCCGGCAGACGGCAAGTACCGCATGTACGACGGTGGTACCAGCCAAGACGAGATGAAGGATGCGCCCAATGCCATCGATACCCTGTTTCTCCAGCCCTGGCAGTCCGTGAAGTCCCGGAAGTTCGTCAAGGGCACCTGGCGGCAGCCCGCCACCGATCTCAAGATCCCGATGGGCCTGGCCTGGACCGACGCCTTCCTGATGCAGGTCTCCGCGCTCACGGGCAAGCCGATCCCCGCCTCCCTGACCAAGGAACGGGGTCGCTTGGTAGACATGATGACCGATAGCCACGCCTGGCTGCACGGTAAGAAGTTCGCGCTCTATGGCGATGCCGATTTCGTCCTGGGGATGACCAAGTTCCTGCTGGAGCTGGGGGCCGAGCCGACCCATGTGTTGGTCCAACACGCCAACAAGCGCTACAAGAAGGCCCTGGAACAGCTGTGTGCCGAGTCCCCCTACGGCTGGAACACCCAAACCCATATCGGCAAGGACTTATGGCACTTTCGCTCCCTGATGTTCACCGACAAGCCGGATTTCATGATCGGCAACTCCTACGGCAAGTTCATCCAGCGTGACACCCTGCACAAAGGCAAGGCACACGAGGTCCCGCTGATCCGCATCGGGTTTCCGATCTTCGACCGTCACCACCTGCACCGGATGACCACCCTGGGTTACGAAGGCGCCATGTACCTGTTGACCACCCTGGTCAATGCCGTGCTGGACCGGCTCGATGAAGAGACCCGGGAGATGGGCGTCACCGACTACAACTACGACCTGATTCGATGAGCGTCGGCAACTGCCGGCAGCCCGGAGACAGATGGGAGTTTGTCATATGCCCAATGTAATGATCAGGACCAACGACGCCGGAGACCTACTCTTCTATGTCGCCAAGAAGGACCTGGAAGGGACCATCGCCGCGGTAGAGGTGGATACGGCATCTGCCTGGGGCGGGACGGTGGAGCTCACGGACGGCTCCAAGTGGTACATCGACCCGGTGCGCCCGCGGCCCGAGTTTCCGGCTACCCTGCGCTTCAAACGGGGGGATTAGGGTGTGTTGACCTTTAGAAGGTCCGCGCAGCGGACCCTACAGCCAATCAGGTGGTCAGCGTAGGGTCCGCTGTGCGGACCGCGGGGCTGCCAATCAAACCAGGAGACCCATCATGGCCTTACAGATCGTGCGCGATGTCTGCACCGCCTGTGGCGACTGCGAGCCGCTGTGTCCGACCAAGTCCATCACCCCCTTCAAGGGCGTCTACAAGGTCAATGCCGAGACCTGCACCGAGTGCGAGGGCGAGTCCGATATGCCCCAGTGTGTCAGCGTCTGTATGGAAGACGCTTGCATCATCGGGGCGTGACCCGGACCCTGGGGCGCGAAGGATCGTGACGTAGGGTGGTGTGCCCGCCGGGTAGTGCATCTGCGTACAAAAACGGGAACGAGAACCACGAATGCACACGAATGGACACGAATCCTTGCATCGGCCCAAAAAGCCCCTCCCCTAGTAAGGGTGTCGCAAAAGGGTAGGGCGGGAAAGCGTAGCGCATCCCGCCGTTAGGATGCTCACCGGATAGGCTGTATTGGTGGGCACAGCCCACTAGGGGTTCTTGGGTCCGCACAGCGGACCCTACGCTAACCACTTGGTTGACCTTCTGGCTCCCACGCTCCAGCGTGGGAGCAGGTCTCGACGCTCTAGCGTCGAGAAGCGCGGGATCTGCTCGTGGGCTAGCGGGTACGCGAAAGCCAAGGTCTTCTTACCTCCCAGGTTCCAGCGTGGGAGCAAGCTTGTCCCGACGGAGGAGGAATCTTGACGCTCCAGCGTCATGAAACCTTGTCCCGATAAGGGATCTTGGCCGCTGGAGCGACCACACATGCGTTCCCACGCTGGAGCGTGGGAACGAGACGAATGAAGAAATGACGCAAGCTACTCTTTCCGACGACGTCGCCCGGCGCATCGCCCTGGTCGCCCGCCTCCTGCCACATCTGGGGATGGCGCGTTTGATCCAAGTCATCGAGGATGCGATCGGACTTCCGCCAACGGCCCGCGGACTCGAAGGGCTCGAGATACCGGATCTGAAGGCGGCGCTCGGCGATGAGCTCGCGGATCTCGATGAGCAGACCTTGCAAGAGGCGTTGGCCATCCTCAGGGGCGAACCGGGTACGCTTGCGGACCCGGACCTGCCGCCGGTGGAGCCTTACGCGGAAGGGGACATGCCGGATTCGATCCGCGTCGCCTGCGCGTCGGACACCGGCGACCTGCTCGACGGGCACTTCGGCCAGGCCAGGCGTTTCCTGATCTATCAGGTATCGGCCCAGGAAGACCGGCTGATCGCTATGCGCGTCCCTGAGGATGCGCATGGCGACAACACGCAGGCCGGGGACAAGACTGCCGATCGGGTGAGGCTGATCCAGGATTGTCAGCTCCTCTACATCGCCTCCATCGGCGGTCCGGCGGCGGCCCAGGTGGTCAAGGCCAACGTCCACCCCATCAAGGACACGCAAGGTGGCCCCGCCCACGACCGCATCATCGCCCTGCGCCAGGTGTTGGCGTCGAAGGTGCCGCCGTGGCTGGCCAAGCTCATGGGACGGCCCCTCGAGGAACGCATCCGTTTCGAGTCCCAAGGGCACGAGCCGTGATCCCGCATTCGGGACCAAGCACGAAAAATGCATACCTCGTCGGTCTGAGGCAAAACCTCGCTAGTCCTCGGAGTCGAGCCATGACGACGCGCACCCCGACGGCCAGTGCCGGTAGCGGCGATATGTCACTGCAAGCGCGCATCGCCGATGCCTGCAATGGGGAGCCGGCATCCGTCTCGCCGCCGGCCATCCTGGCCCGGCTGCAGGAGCAGGTCCCGGAGCTGCGACTAGGCTACGCCATGACCCGCACCGGCTGGCATCGCCTCGGCGGCGTCGTGGACGCGGACCATCGACCCGTGGCCCAGCACCTCGCTGCCTGGGCGCAAGCGCAGTCCGGCGGCGACCTGGAGCGGCTGCTGGACACATGCGCCGCGAGCGGCGGCTTCGTGACCAGGCTGGAAGGCCGTACCCACTATCTCACGGCGGTCACTGGAGAGCGGGCGCGGGATTACATCCAAATCGAGATCGAGCAGGTCCAGGAGGTCATCGAGCGTCCCCTGTGGACCCCGGACTGGATGCCGGACGATCTCGAAGACTTCATCGATCCCCTGGATTGCCCGCGCCTGGCCCCCGAGCCGGTGGCGCCGCCGCGCCTGCTGTTTCGCCGCCTGGTGCGCGTGGCGGAGCTCATCGAGTCGGAGGACGCGAGCGCCAACATCAATCGCTTCTTGAGCGATTGGGATCGGAGCAGCGCCGCCGCATCCGCCTGTTTCTGCGATCATTGGATTTTAGGTCTCCGCGACTATCGAGACCTCCAGGGTGACGATCGGCTGAGCGCCAAGCCGGTTCTGGTACCGAGCGAAGAGGTCCCGGACCTGCCCGACGCACGCGTCACCCGCGGTGCGGGCCTGGCCAACCTGATCCATGGGTTCGATCGGCGCATCGGATACCACTTCGCCTGGTACTTCCACATGCTGACCCGGCGTCAGGTCTCCTACAAATTGGCCGAGGCGGTACACGCGGACCTGATGGACGACTACGACTATCTGCCGGCGCAGGATGTTGCGGTGCTGCGGGATTGGTGCGACGCCCCTTACAGCGTTTGACCGCCTATCGGGCCACCGAAGCTAAGAGGAAGGAAATGATAAGATTAACCCATGAATCACGATCAAAACTTCAAAAACCTCATCCTGGATTATCCCCACCAAGCCCTGGCCTTTTTCGCGACTGAGGAAGCCACGGACCAAGTGTCCGACGCCGAGGTGATCCCGGTACGTCAAGAACAGCTCAAAGACCGGCTCGGCGACCGTTTCCGGGAGCTCGATATTCCGCTAATGGTCAAATGGCCCGACGGTCGGCGCGAAGCCCTGTTGTTCGTCCTCGAAGAGGAAAGCGACCCGCGGCGCTTCTCTATACACCGCCTAGTGCACTACTGTCTGGATCTCGGCGTGCTGTGCAAAACTGACCGGGTGGTGCCGGTGGTGATCTTCCTGCGCGGACAGGCGCCCCGGCGGGAGCTGGTGTTCGGCACCGAGCGGCGTACCTATCTAAGCTTCAACTTCATCGTCTGCGAGTTGGACACCATCGCCTACGAGCGTTTTCGCGACAGTGACAATATCGTCGCGCGGCTCAATCTGCCGAACATGCGCTATGCGCCGGGGCGTAAGCTGGATGCCTATGCCCAGGCCGTGAGCGGGTTGGCGAACCTCGAAGACGACCCGAAAAAGCAACTGAAATACATTGACTTCATCGACACCTACGGAGATCTGGACGAGAATGAGCGGGCCAGCTACAAACGAGAGTATCCCCAAGAGGCCAAGATCATGATGAGTTTTTCCGAACGCTTCATCGAGCAGGGCAGGCAGGAAGCTCGCCGAGAAATGGAGGGTTTTACCGAACGCTTCATCGAGCAGGGCAGATTGGAAGGCAAGCAGGAAGGTGAGGCTATGATCCTGATGCGGTTGTTGCAGCTGAAATTCGGGAGCGTGCCCGAGGCGGTACACCGCAAGATCGAACGTGCCGACCCGCAGATGCTACTGGCGTGGTCGGAGCGGGTATTGACCGCTGCCGGCATTGAGCAGGTCATCAGCGATTGACAAGCCCATTTCCAGTGTTGTGCGGCCGACCAGCACTCGCCCACTCCAGGACGGTGCGGAAAGGGACGCGGGTCAAGGTCCCCGCAAGCGGATGTTTACCCAATGGCTGTTTACCCAGCTTGACCCGGCTGAGGCGGGGGGAAGAGACACCGCACAGGAAGCGGGCGAGGGATCCGGGCTCGTCGAGCGCGCCGCCGGCGGTGGAGACCAGTCGGTCCACCTGATCCCGGAGGCCTGGTGGTATCCCCGGCGAGTCGCGTTCCGGGAGCTCAGTTCCGCCTGAGCGACACCAGCTACAGTGGCCGCACGCTTGTTCCAGGCGCTCGCCGAAGTGGGCGGCGAGGGCGGCGGTCTGGCAACCATCCCTGCTTGCCAGCTCTAGTACCTGCCGGAGTCGCTCGAGCTCCGCCGCCTCCCGTTTCAGGCCGTACTGGTGCAGCTCGTCCGCCAGCGCGGCGGGGTCCGCGGGAGACTGGAGCCGTCGGTAGCGGTGACCTAGCCCTCTGGCCTCGACCCGCAGCATTTGATGTTCCCCCAGCCAATCCAGGGCCCGGATGATCCGCTCCCGATCGGTCCCCAGCACCATCGCGGCAGCGCCGGGATCGATATGGAACCAGGACCGGGCCGGGCGGGCCTGGCGGAACAGATCGGCGAGGAAAGTGCGGCGCGCCCCCTCGAAGCGCGCCAGTATCTCCCGCGAGGTCAGCAAGGGCTGGAAGCGGTATTGCCCATATAAGGGCGTGCCCCCCGCGAGAAATCCCTTAAGCTCCAGATAGGTGAGCAGGGTACGCAACACCAGCGGCCGGATATCGTGCTCGAACGCAAGCTCGTAGAGGCTGAGCTCGAATTCGCTCCCGCGCGCGAAGATATCCCTGATCAGGCCCCTGACGGCATGCGGGTGCGGGGTGTCGCCGTAGACGAAATTCTCAAGCACGTTCAGGTCGTCCGGGCAGACCAGCAGGTGGCAGATGGCCGGCTCGCCGTCGCGGCCGGCGCGCCCGATCTCCTGGGAATAGTTCTCCAGGCTCTTGGGCAGGTTGTAGTGATAGACATAGCGGATATTCGCCTTGTCGATGCCCATGCCGAAGGCGATGGTAGCAACCACGATGGCCTGGTCCGAGGCCATGAACCAGTCCTGAATCTCGGCCCGCAGCACGTCCTGCATCCCCGCGTGGTAGGCGCGGGCCTCGCAGCCTGCCGCGACGAGACGTTCCGCCAGTTCCTCGGCGGTGCGCTGCAGGGTGACATAGACGATGGTGGGACCCGGCGGGTTGGCCCGCAGGGCAGTGAGCAAGCTCCCGTCACGCTCCGCGGCGGACACGGGGGTCATGGTCAGGGAGAGATTAGGTCGGTAGAAACCGGTGCGCACGGCCCGCTCGGCGTCGATCGCCAGGCCGTCACAGATATCGGCGAGCACCCGTTCCGTGGCGGTGGCGGTCAGGGCGAGGACTCGCTCGGCGCCGCACGCGCGTGCGAATCCCGCGAGCTTCAGGTAGTCGGGACGGAAGTTATGACCCCACTCGGAGATGCAGTGGGCTTCGTCCACGGCGAACAAGGAGATCCGCACGGGGGTGATGGCCTCCCGAAAGCGCTCGTTGTTGAACCGCTCCGGCGCCACATAGAGCAATCGCAAGGTACCTTTGCGTACCTGCTCCATCACCGTCCGGTGGGCCGCGGCGTCCAGGGTGGAGTCCAGGCGGGCGGCGGCGATACCGCGGCGGGTGAGGGCATCGATCTGATCCTTCATCAGGGCAATCAGCGGCGAGACGACCAGGGTCAGGCCGGGCAACAGCAAGGCCGGGAGCTGATAGCACAGGGATTTACCGCCGCCGGTGGGAAACACGGCTGCGGCGGAATGGCCGGCCATGAGGTGTGCGACCACGGCTTCCTGCCCAGGGCGAAAGGTCTCGAAGCCGAAGTGACGTTTCAGTGCGGCTTGGACATCGGCCGACATACTTGTTCTCCCCTTAAGGAAAGGCGCCTGTATTTTCCCCAAGCATGTAATTGATCCAAGGGCTGCCAGCGAACATTATCGAGGCCGAATCCGGGTCCCCGACAGGGGACGACCACAGAGCGTTGCCTCGATATTTCCAGGGACCCTGCCATCAATGATGAAGGTCGCTATACCTCGCTTCGAGGCTCGCAGACCGGCACGCACCTTAGCCGGCATACCTCCGGTGACATCTCGCTCGGCACCGTCCTGGAACTTCGAATCAAGGAGGGAATCACCGTCGACCTCGGCATAAATGCGATCATCGGTACCGAATGCCTGGTATACACCACTTGCACGCGTGGCGAAGATTAGCCAGTCAGCGTGGATGGCCTGCGCGAGGTCCGAAGCCACATCGTCACTGGAACAAACCCCAAATCCGGTTGGCGTGGTGACAAAGCCACCCCCAACGACCAGGGTAACACCATGCCGGAGCAGATCTTGGATCGGTTCCGAGTTGGCAAGACGGCATCCCACGGATGTCCCACGCATCAGCATAGCCGTCGAGATGCGAAATGGACAGAGGCCCCCGTCCAATAGGTGTTCTATAAGGCGGGATTCGTACCTGCCGAGGTGGGCTGCCACTTCCGCAACCACAGCGCGACGCTCGGCATCAAGGTACCCCTGGAGGAAGGCATATCGCTCCGCCGGTGGTTTTCCAAAGGCCCCCGTTCCGTGAACCAGGACCAGCGGCCGCTTCAGGGCGGAGAGTTCACGCGCAAGGTCAATGACCAACCCCGCCTCAAGCCAGGGACCGGTCCCGGTATCTCGGGTAATGAGGCTTCCCCCCAACTTGACGACGACACCTCCTTGGGAGGTACCTGCTCGGGTAGCCATGGGTCCGGTCTCCCTAGCCCTCTCCCGGCGGGAGGGTGTCGCAAAAGTCATTTCGAACCACAGAGAACGCAGAGAACACGAAGACAAGGAATCGGCCGATTCTCTGCGTTCTCTGTGTCCTCTGTGGTTTAAATTTCACAAACTGGCAGCTGACGCCACCGTTTTTGTGACACCCTCGGCGGGAGAGGGGGCGCAGCCCGTAGGGGGCGCAGCTCGTAGGTTGGGCAAAGCTGCCAGGGATGGCGGCGTGCCCAATACACAACTTAAAATTTAACCACTACCACCTAATATGCGTTCTCTACCTGGCCTGACAGGTTTCCAATCAAGTGCGCTCCGTCTTCGTGTACTGCCTCCAGCCTCAGGTCCAGGATTCGGTTGGTCGGGTCTTCCGTTTCACCGGCACCTACTCTGACCGGAAGATAATTCGGCGTATAACCGAACCATTCGCCTTGCGGCGAGTCGCCATAGGGGCCTTCCACCAGAATCGGCAGACGCCGGCCCACAAAACGGGCCAGGGTTTCACGTTTCATCCGGCGTCCCAGCGCGCGTATTTGGCGGCTACGGTCCTGCTTCATCCGGTCATGGACCTGTCCCGGTAGGGTTGCGGCCTTGGTGCCTGCGCGCGGTGAGTAGGGAAAGACGTGAAGGTGGCCGCAGCCCAGTGACGCCACGAAGGACAGGGTCTGTTGCCACTCGGCTTGGGTCTCGCTGGGAAAGCCGACGATGATATCGGTGGTCAGATTGAAGTCCGCCACCTGGCTCCGGGCTGTCTCGGTCAGGCGCGCAAAGTCCAGGGTCCTACAGCGTCGGGCCATGCGACGCAGCACCGCATCCGATCCGCTCTGCAAGGGTAAATGCAGATGAGGCATCAGACGCCGGTCCGCGAACAACCCCCAGAATCCTGCGGGCAGGTCCCAGGGTTCCAGGGATCCTAGGCGGACCCGGGGCACATGGGTGTCGGCAAGGACCGCACGGATCAAGGCCGATAGGTCGCCCCGGCCGTCGCTTCCGTAACCTCCGAGATGGACGCCGGTGAGTACGACCTCCTTGACCCCTTCCGTGCCCAGCCGGTTGATCTCCTCCACCACCTCGGCAATCGGACGACTGCGTTCCTCACCCCGGGCGCGGGTTACGATACAGAAGGTGCAGCGGTGGCGGCAGCCGTCCTGTACCTTGACGAAGGCCCGTTGGCGGCCACGGACGAACAAGGGGTTGGTCGCTTGCTCCACGGCGTCGTGGGTCATGGAATCCAGGTCGAACGCCCGTGCGGTAATCTCCACCAGACGATCCTTGTCCTGGTTGAGCACCAGCAGGTCGATGCCCTGCTCACGGGCCAATGCGTCTCCATCCAGTGAGGCGAAGCAGCCGCTGACCACCAGCTTGGCCCGGGGATTGACACGCTGGGCGCGGCGCAGCAGCTTGCGGGATTTGCGTACCGCCTCGGCGGTTACCGCACAGGTGTTGACCACCACCAGGTCGGCCGCTTCCGGATCGGCGGTAACCGGATGGCCCTGCCGTTGGAACTGCCGGGCCCAGGTCTGAAGCTCCGCCTCGTTGAGTCTACAGCCCAGTGCCTGAAGGTTTACACGCATAATGGTACAGGATTAACAGGATTTTCGGGATTAACAGGATTATTTTCCTGAATAATGACTTATAACATCCTGTTAATCCTGGAAACCCCGTGAATCTTGTCCTATTAGCGGTTGGCACTTACGGGGCTGACGGGCACGCCGCCTGCACCATGCCGTTCACTTGAGTTGCGAGAGATCCCTGACGGCACCACGCGCCGCACTCGTCGCGAGCGCGGCGTAGGCCCGTAATGCCGTGGTCAGGGGGCGGTCCCGGTGTTCCGGCCGCCATGCGGCGGTATCCT
Source organism: Candidatus Thiosymbion oneisti (assembly GCF_004359955.1). NCBI lineage: Bacteria > Pseudomonadati > Pseudomonadota > Gammaproteobacteria > Chromatiales > Chromatiaceae > Candidatus Thiosymbion > Candidatus Thiosymbion oneisti. Next base: position 4,638 of record NZ_SMSC01000012.1, on the reverse strand, counting down.
TGGCCTCCATGTCCCGGCGGCGCGTTGCGAGCTCATCCTCCGAGACCAGGAGCTCGATCCTGCGCTGCGGGATGTCGATCTCGATTCGGTCGCCCTCCCGCACCAGCCCGATGGTTCCGCCTGCAGCGGCCTCCGGCGACACATGGCCGATGGACAGCCCGGAGGTCCCGCCCGAGAAGCGGCCGTCGGTGACGAGGGCACAGGTCTGACCCAACCCCTTCGACTTCAGATAGCTGGTAGGATAGAGCATCTCCTGCATTCCGGGCCCCCCTTTGGGACCCTCGTAACGAATGACCACCACCTCGCCCGCCTTGACCTGGTCGCCGAGGATGGCCGCCACTGCCGCCTCCTGGCTCTCGTAGATCCTGGCCGGTCCGGAGAAGGTGAGGTTCGATGCGTCCACGCCGGCGGTCTTCACGATACAGCCCTGCTCCGCCAGATTGCCGTACAGGACGGCCAGCCCGCCGTCGCGGCTGTAGGCGTGCGCCACATCCCGGATGCACCCGTTGGCGCGGTCCAGATCCAAGTCGGGCCAGCGGTTGTCCTGACTGAAGGCGACCTGGGTCGGCCGACCGCCGGGGGCCGCGCGATACCGGGAATGCACCTGTTCCGCCCGGGTCTGCACCGGGTCCCACGCGGCCAGCGCCGCGCCCAGCGAGCTGCTGAAGACAGTCGGCGGGTCGCGATGGATCAACCCTGCGCGGTCGAGCTCGGCCAGGATGCCCATCACGCCTCCGGCCCGGTGCACATCCTCCATGTGGTAACGCCGGGTCGCCGGTGCCACCTTGCACAGATTCGGGATCTTGCGGCTCAGACGGTCGATATCGGCCATGGTGAAATCCAGCTTCGCTTCATGGGCAGCGGCGAGCAAGTGCAGCACCGTGTTGGTCGAGCCGCCCATGGCGATGTCCAGGCTCATGGCATTCTCGAAGGCATCGAAGCACGCGATGGAGCGTGGCAGCACGCTCGCATCGTCTCCGTCGTAATAGCGCCTCGCGAGCTGAACGATCAGTCTCCCGGCTTCGAGAAAGAGGGCACGACGATCGGCATGGGTCGCCAACAGAGAGCCGTTGCCCGGAAGGCTCAAGCCCAGCGCCTCGGTCAGACAGTTCATCGAGTTGGCCGTAAACATCCCGGAACAGGAGCCGCAGGTCGGACAGGCGGAGCGCTCGTACTCGGCCACCTCCGCGTCGGCCTTATCGGGGTCCGCCGCCACGACCATGGCGTCGACCAGATCCAGGTGGACCTCCCTGCCGCCGCGGACCAGCTTGCCCGCCTCCATGGGACCGCCGGAAACGAAGACCGTAGGAATATCGAGACGCAGAGCGGCCATCAGCATTCCGGGCGTGATCTTGTCGCAGTTCGAGATACAGACCAAGGCGTCCGCGCAGTGCGCATTGACCATATACTCCACGGAGTCGGCGATCAGGTCCCGCGAAGGCAGCGAGTAGAGCATGCCGCCATGCCCCATGGCGATGCCATCATCCACGGCGATGGTATTGAACTCCTTGGCCACCCCGCCCGCCCGCTCGATCTCCCCCGCCACCAGTTGGCCCAGGTCCTGGAGGTGAATGTGGCCCGGGACGAATTGGGTAAAGGAGTTGGCAATGGCGACGATGGGCTTCTCGAAGTCCGCGTCCTGCATCCCGGTGGCCCGCCAGAGGGCACGGGCACCTGCCATGTTGCGGCCTTGGGTCGTGGTGCGGGAACGGAAACAGGGCATGGTGATCTCCGAATGGGAAGAACGGGGGGCGCTGATGCACTGCACCTCACAGCAGTGATTGTACCGAATCCTTGCAGGTCCGCAGCCTCCCCAACTATCTGGAGCAGGGCTACCGAATAATAATCACTGCTGAAGCCCGGCTCGGAATCCGCCGAGCCACACCTCGTCCGGGGCGTTCAGGGCCGTTCATACCCAATGCCATTAAGTTAAGTTTTGTAGGTTGGGTTAGGCGCGCCTTGCGATGCGGGTGTGGGCAACCGAGGTTGAACGCGCCGTAACCCGACATCCCAGGTTGGCTCGCAGCATCGTCTGTCGGGTTACGGCGCGCCCCAATCCTGTGGCCCAACCGAACACCGAAGCACGCGCCTAACCCGACCTACCACGATCAGCGGCTGGCAGCTAACTTAATGGCATTGATTTGCAATATCAGTCGAAACGAGGTATTCGTGCATCTGTCTTGTTAGGTGGCCTGCTTGGAGATTGAGCCTGGCCCCTTTCCCTTTTCCGTTATACGATTTTCCGTTATACGATATTGCGTTTTTGCCGGATAGAACAGGCTTGTTCCAGGATCCATTTGTGGATTAAATCAGTAACTTCGATACCTTGGAATTTGGCGATTTTCTAACCGTCTCGGCTTCATCAGATGAGAGATGAATTTCCATTACCGTATCTCTTCCGGTAAATACCGGTTCAGTTACCTCCTCAAGTTCACCAAGAAAATCGGTGAGATCATGGGTATCCCAAAACTCGGCAAGTTTCTGAATAGAGTCTGTTTTCGGGATAGTGTTCATCGTGTTTTCCATTATCACGCTACGCGAATTTCGCCACCGGCACTGGACGCTCAACAGCGAAATTATTCCGATGCATTTTTATTCTCTCTATTTCATGCATGGTTTCTGCTGTCAGGTAACTTTCTCCACAATGCGGACAATTTATGATCGGTATGTTTTCAATGACAAGAAGGTTGCTTTTCTTTCCATAACTTCGTGTGATACGGCGAACGCGAACACCTTCTTTGCCACAAATATCGCACATCAATTTTATCATATTATTCATCTCTATAAAATAGTGATAATCACCATTTTGTTTGTTTGACTCAGCTTTGCTACGATTGTTACTACTGATCCATCAAGCGTTTGCCCCCTAACCACATACTTCCATTCTCCTATTTCTTTATCTTTTTGTCTCTCTATTATTGTTCCGGTTAGGATCGCGCTCTCGACATCAAAAACTGAGAGCCCATCCTCATCCATTTCTTCTTCTCCATGCAAGGTGACAATGTATCTGTTTTTTTTCCCGAACACATTCCTTGAATTTGCCGAGAACTACTGAAAACAATCTATTCACTCCACATGACCGTGATTCTTATCAGCTAACGTCACCCATAAGCCGAGCCATACTGTGCCATGAAAACGTTTCAGGATTGAGCCCGTGTAGGGCGGGATAGCGCAGCGTATCCCGCCTTCCGTGATCATTCGAGCTCATCTGCTTGCACTTCCATCGAAGCCGCTCAATCGATCGGATAGATGCCTGCCGCCACATATCGGCGAAAGCTGCTGTAAGGCCAGTCGGCTGCGCACCGTACATGGCCATGTTTGACCGGATTATAGTGAATGTAATCTACCTGCCGGGCAAAATCAGTTTCATCCCGAATGGTGTGCTCCCAAAACCGGCGTTGCCAAATTCCCCGTTCGCCTTTGCTCAAGCGCCTGGAGCTTAAGCGTTCGCCTCCAGGGATAGCGCGGGAAAATCGCCATTTAATACCATGCCATCGGGTGGAGAAGTCTCCATCGCCATCCGGTAAAGTCCAGATGCAATGTAGATGGTCCGGAAGTACGATGGCAGCATCCAATGGTAAAGGGTCGCTTCTTGCGTACCTCAGCAAAGGCATGACGCAGGATACCAACCTGTTCGGTTAGCAAACGACGGCGCCGTTCCAGTAAGGCCACAGTGAAGAAGAAGATACCGCCTGGGATAAAAGCGCGAACCTAATGGGGCATGGGATAGGGGATCTCATGTGCCGCTCAGCTTAAAAGGCGGATATTACGCGGGTTGTCGGTATTTTTTACCGTCTCGTGATAACGCAGGATCTTGGCTTCGAAGCCAGAAGGCGGGATACGCTACGCTATCTCGCCCTACGCGGGCTATGAAAAACGACCCACCAATTGAGCCTGCCCCTTTTCCGCAATAGCGGAAAACGTGGTCTGTCTCCGTTTTCCCCTCAGTCGGGTGGATGGAAGTGTTATACGTTCTCAGCTAAAGAACCATATTTCTTTTCGTGCATTTCATAAGTTAAGTTAAGTTCTATTTTTTTCCATAACTTATCAGGTATATTTGGACTATCCTCCCTGAACTTTGCCCATTGAGTTTCTATTTGCTCTAATTTTGTCTTTAATTCTTCATCATTATTTGGTGGCAAGGTTGCAAGTAACTCTATTTCGTGCTTGAGGTGTGCCAATCTTGCGCCGGCAATTCTATGCTTTTCGGCTAATTCTGAGTACTGCAAAAAGGTTTGCAACCCTGTTAATACAGCTGATGTTACACTAAAAAGACCAACTATAATAACTATTATTTCATTAGATTCAGCAGACTTAGATAGTGAACCAAATACAGATGTACCTACAATGACACTTAGCACAACAGCGGGGATGCCTAAACGTAAGTGTCTATTATTATAAAGCCGCGTTGCATCATAATGTGCCAATTGCACTCTATGAACTCTAAATCTCCAGTGTTTTACCAAATCTTGTTTGTTCATGTTTTTCCTTTTAATGCATAACAAGTAGTAGACGGCGACAGGATAGCCGCTATTCCGTTAGGTTAGGCTTCGTAAGTGTAGAATCCATGAAAAGAGTGGAAGCGAGAAATCTTGAGCGACGAGGAACGGATAACCCAATCGGTCCTCACAGCGGACT
>NZ_SMSC01000119.1:0-712 GCF_004359955.1 Candidatus Thiosymbion oneisti | reverse complement strand
TTAATAGGAGCCCGATCACGATGTTTGACAACACGATCACAAGGTTCGACAACATGGCAATAAGCAATATGGCAACCTAAAGCAGCAATTTCGGTTTCGATCTGGGGTCATACCTGATCGATTTGAGAGCAAACATCGGCAATGTCGGCCATTTGCTCCGTCTCGACCAGCAGGAGCAAAGTCGGATCCGGGACGAGCTGATCAAGGAGAATTTCACTTATCACTATCTGAATAATGCGTTCTACCAGGACTTTTGCCGGGAACAGAGGGTTTCTCCCGATACCATCCTGAACGAGGGGATCGAGCATATCCCATTGATACCGGTCAGGATGTTCAAGGATCGGAAGAATGCCGATCTCCTGCTGACGACGCCGGAAGATGAAATGGAGCTGGAAATCTTCAGTACCGGGACCAGCGGTATTCCAAGCATCGCAAAACGGGACAAAGAGAGCTGTGACAATCTGGCCCTATCATCGAGGATGAAAAAGAAGACGACAAAAACTATTTCCTGGATGCGGCGGCGGATTGTTCGTTATGCACACTGCCCGAGCTGATGGAGGCCGGCGTCGATGTGATCAAGATCGTCGGCCGTGAGAGCAACAACTCGTTCGTCAATTCCAAAATCACGGAATTTTACAAGATCTTCCAGGACTATGCCCTGGATGGAATGACCGTGGCGCAAATCAAAAAGCGCTTCCTGAACGAGGAATTG
>NZ_SMSC01000118.1:0-730 GCF_004359955.1 Candidatus Thiosymbion oneisti | reverse complement strand
GCTAACAAATGGCTTAGCCCGACCCAATACCGCGCATCGAGCTCAGGAGCTTGGCTCAGTAAATGCGGTATTGGGCCGGCTAGCCATGCCGTTAGCCAAAAAAACGGAAATGAAGATTGTGGGTAAAGAAATAAGTAAACTGAAAATTGATAAAAGATTACTGTCTGTAGTGACATCATTAGATCAAACAGATGATAGTGGCTATTGGCTTAGTAAAAAACCAATTGAAAGAATAGGTCATATTGAATTATTAAGAAGGATAAACTATGGAGATGGTGCTACCTCCAGACTTCAAAGAGTTCTTGAGTTTACTGAAGACTAAAAACATCCCATATTTGTTGATTGGTGGGTATGCGGTTGGTTATCATGGCTATCCTAGAGCTACGAATGACATGGATATATGGATAGCTATTGAGCCCAAGGTAGCAGAACAAATGGTTTCTGCCTTAAAGGAATTTGGCTTTGATATGCCCCAACTTTCAAAAGATATTTTTCTCAAGGAAAACAATGTGGTGCGCATGGGTATTGCTCCTATTCGCATTGAAATATTGACGACAATTTCGGGTGTTTCTTTTGATGAGTGTTTTAAGGAAAGGATTGTTGATGAAATAGATGGCATTGAAGTAAACATCATTAGCTTGAATAAGTTAAAGATTAATAAGAAAGCGAGCGCCCGATACAAGGATTTAGATGACTATGAGAATTTACCTTGAAAACAACTATTGGCTAA
>NZ_SMSC01000117.1:0-737 GCF_004359955.1 Candidatus Thiosymbion oneisti | reverse complement strand
GTTTAAATTCCAATCAAAAAAGCTGACAGGTGATTTATGAGAAAACCGATACTTGAAGAAGGAAAATCATATACTTTTTCCGATTATTTCGAACTGAGTAATCCTACCAAAGAAATTGTTGCAGAGTTCGGTTATCAGTTCCGGCTGAAAAAGATCGATCTTCCCGTACATCCTTTCAAAGGTTCGCTGGAAAAATTGAAAAATACTTTCTATAAAAAACTACCTCATATCTCACTCAACTCAGAAACAGCAAAACGGGAAGTTCTGGTTGCCCCGCTTCTGCTGGAACTGATGGATCATATTGAAATAGATATCGATATAGAATACCCTCTATACGTCAGTAATCAGCTTAAAGGAAATATTGATTATTTTGTAAGATCGGAGATCAGTTTGATAGTTATCGAAGCTAAGAAAGCAGATATGGAAAAAGGATTCAGCCAGCTGGCTGTAGAACTGATTGCGGCTGACAAGTATATTGAAGAAAGCGATGCTTCCATATACGGAGCGGTTACGGTCGGAGATTTATGGAGATTCGGAGAGCTTGACAGAAAGGAAAAACTGGTATCAAAAGATATTGATTCATACCGTGTTCCTTCCGATCTTGAAGAACTTTTTTCGGTCTTGACAGGAATACTCAGTTCCCGACATTCTGACATTTCAGATTAGCAGGAAAACAGGGGCAGACCCTGAGGTATCCCCACATTATTGCAATCTAAAACAACGAGTTATGGAGCGAA
>NZ_SMSC01000116.1:0-745 GCF_004359955.1 Candidatus Thiosymbion oneisti | reverse complement strand
CTACCAGCTACCAGCTACCAGTCGCCAGCTACCAGTCGCCGGCTACCGTAGATGGTAGCCGGTGACTGGATGAACCCCAAAGACGCATATTGAGCATAGGAAAACCCAGACAGGTTGAGCAAAGCCCGTAGGATGCGGTGAGCGCGGGAAATCTTTCAGGACGGCACTACCGGCCGGCGCGAACCGCATCGATGATGCGATGAGACCCGTAGGGCAGGACAGGCCAGGGATGGCCGCATCCCGCCGGGATGCCTACGGACGGGGATCACAATGGTGCGGTGAGCCCGTAGGTCGGGTTAGGCGCGCCTTGCGAAGGGCGGCGGGTGTCGGCGAGGTCGAACGCGCCGTAACCCGACACAGTGGGCTGGCGAATCCGCAGGTGGCGCCCTTGTCTGGCGCTGACTTCGTTCTGAATCCGCGTCTTTTACGCAGCAAGCCGGTGCGCACGATCACTTTTGGAGACCCGTAGGGCGGGACAGGCCAGGGACGGCCGCATCCCGCCGGGATGCCTACGGACGGGGATCACAATGGTGCGGTGAGCGCAGCAGGTCTTACCGAATGGCATCACGAAGAGGCACAAACCGTATCGATGGTGTGGTGAGCGTACCGAACCATCTTGCGCAGCGAACTGCATCTTTAGACGCTGGACGTGCCCAACAACAGTGTTGGGCACGGGCCATCCCTGGCCCTTTGCCCAACCTACCCGACTGTGCTTTCCCGCCCTACGCGGGCTCCGAACCTCATT
>NZ_SMSC01000115.1:0-751 GCF_004359955.1 Candidatus Thiosymbion oneisti | reverse complement strand
CTTTTAACCTTGAAGTGAATACCATTAAATCTAAGTCGTGCGGTCTGGCCGGGCTTAAGAGTAATCCCTTTCTCTAGAATCGGTGCTCCGATTGTCAGTGCAGTCGGTGTATTGTTGTGCGCCTCTATATAGGCGAGATAGGCGAGTCTCGGGCATCCGGTCAACATAAAAGCGAAGAGGGCGAACAGAAGAACAATAAGTAGGCGGCGATTAATCATGGTATTGCTAACTCCAAGGCCAGGGTCCGGATTCCCGGCCAACGCCGCTGGTATCCCCCGTGGCTGAGGTTCGATGCAGCCGCGCCGCTTTGCCGGCGCACTCCAAAGCAGTCCGGAATTCATAAAGAGCCATCCAAGAAATTTCCCGCTGATCCGAGGGAGTGGGCACGGGTGATCGCACAGGCACCGGGCGAAGATCGGCTGGCGACGGTGGCCGAGCGGGCTGCGTGGTCCGCTGCCGTGGTGGTAAAGGAAGGTGGCTACCCGGCAGTCCGTGAGGCACTCGCTAAGGGACGCGCCCCACCGTCTTCATCAGCTACGCCACGGCAGCCCGCGGAGGACAGGAAAGCGTAGCGCATCCCGCCCATTGCTCTGGATTCCGGCGTCCCAGCCGGATGACAGCCTGATGTTTTGGAGTTTTTCTCGTTCCCACGCGCTGAGATTGTGAAAGAATTCGCGCTTGGTCGTGGCAAGGGTAAACTACCAGCTGAGCTCGAACCGAGGGGCTGACCTTCATGGCGAGACGTTACAAG
>NZ_SMSC01000114.1:0-768 GCF_004359955.1 Candidatus Thiosymbion oneisti | reverse complement strand
TGTGGTAGTGGAAAACTTTCAAGTGATAGAAATTCAGGATGACTATCGACTGCTGGATGTTCTCACTTGAAACTTACCCACTACCGCGTATTTATGTACTATCAAGCGAAATGATGTACTAGGCACCGGCGGACATGGATAACGAGGTATTCCGTAAGACCTACCGCGCCATCAACGAGCGCTTCTGCCCATTCGAGAAGAGCATCCTGACCAACAACTGCGGATGCAGCCGCGGACGGCGCTTTTGCATCGCCGAGCGCGAGGGGATCAACTGCGGCTCCGACGCGGCCCAGGCCCGGTGTCTGGAGCTGCTCGAGCTCTTGCGCCGGCAGGCCCGCTTCGCCTTAAAGGCCACGGACGAGGACGCGGCCCTGCCCCATGCCAAGGCCATGCGGGTCCAGGTCGGCGGCCTGCGTGGACTGCACGCCGTCGCGATGCCCGACGCGCCGATCCCGGAAACCATCGAGGACATCCACGGCATCATCGCGGCAGCACTGGACCACTTCCATACCTTGGCTGCTCTCCCCTACCAGCCCATCATCCGCCAGATTGCCGCCTACCAGGGACGCCGGCGGCTGCGCCGTCCGCGTTGAGTCAAATTAAGTCGCGGCTCGATGAACGGAACCGGTAGGGTGGGCTGTGCCCACCACTACCGTGTGACTGGTTCGCGATCCCCAACTCGGCCAACTGGCGGTGCCGCCAGAAGCCGTCCCGGCCCTGAGGTATCCCCACATTATTGCAATCTAAAACAACGAATTATGGAGCGAA
>NZ_SMSC01000113.1:0-771 GCF_004359955.1 Candidatus Thiosymbion oneisti | reverse complement strand
GCGCAGCACATCGGCAATGCGGCCGTTGAAGCGTTCGACCATACCATTGGTTCGGGGGGTTCTGGGCTTGGTCAAGCGATGCTGGATGCGGTTGTCAGCACAGACCTGATCGAAGGCATGAGCAGCGGTTGGTTGGCGCTCGCCGGAGGCGCAGAAGCGGTCGGTAAATTCCTTGCCGTTGTCGGTTAGGAGCGTGGTGATTTTGAACGGAGCGGTGTCGATCAGGCGCTTCAGGAAACCGCTGGCGGTGGTTGCCGACTTGTCCTTGAGGATTTCGACGTAGACCCAACGCGTGGCCCGATCAATGGCGGCGAACAGGTCCGTGCGCTGGTCTTGGTCTGGCATTTGGGGCAGGTACTTGACATCGACGTGCACAAAGCCGGGGGCGTAGTCCTTGAAGGTTTTGTGGGGGGGTGTCTGCACACCGTCCTCCTGGGGTAGCAGGGTCTTGAGGTTGGCGACCCCATGGCGGCGCAGACAGCGGTCCAGAGCTGATCGGGAGAGGTCGGGGTGGATAAACCACCAACCGGTCATCAAGTGGCAGCAGCAGCGTCTTACGCAGTTCTACGACCACGGCTTTCTGGGTCGGGGTGAGGGTAGTCTGCAAGCGGTGGGGCGTGTGGGAGCCATCGGCAACGCCGTCACGGCGTTTCCAGCGGCGGATGGTATCCTCACTCACGCCCAGTTCATCGGCCAGTTGCGTGACGGACTGGTGGGACGCTTGAATGTATTGGCGGGTCTTCGGGGTGGTGGTCGCATTGGCATGCAAGT
>NZ_SMSC01000112.1:0-782 GCF_004359955.1 Candidatus Thiosymbion oneisti | reverse complement strand
GGTAGTGGCTAATTATTAAATGATATAGTATAGTGATCGATTTGTAAATTTAACCAAGGAGTTTTCAGTTATGATTGTTGAAACGAAAGTACATACCTGCCACAAATGTCACAGTAAAGAACTGGTCAAAAATGGTAGGAATGCGTGCGGTAATCAGCAATATCATTGTAAAACCTGTGGGGCCTATGGTGTGCTTGAACCCCAAGTGTGTTATACAGAGGAAGCGAAAGACCTCATTATAAAAGCTTATCAAGAACGATCAAGCATGCGTGGGATCGAAAGGAGTCATGGGATCTGTCGCCAAACATTGCGTGCTTGGTTAAAAGAAAAAGCGGAGCAACTTCCGCCCCTTGAAACAACGCTGGCACCCGTTGATCCAGCGCAGACGCCAGTGTTGGAACTGGATGAGCTTTGGTCCTTTGTCTTCATCAAGGGCAACAAAGTATGGGTCTGGATCGCATTGAGCAGAGAGACCCGAGAAGTCATTGCTTATGCTTGTGGTGACCGCAGTATAGACACCTGCCGAATCCTCTGGGATCGCATACCATCCGCTTATAAAAAAGCCATGGTTTTCACCGACTATTGGGAAGCGTATCAAGCCGTTATTCCGGATGATCAGCATCACCCTATCGGCAAAGAAACAGGGGAGACGGCTCATGTTGAGCGCTGGAATAATACCTTACGACAGCATTTGGCGCGCTTCGTGCATAAAACGCTCTCTTTCTCCAAATGCATCATTATGCATGAGGTCTGTTTAAAGCTCTTCCTGCACCGCTATAATA
>NZ_SMSC01000111.1:0-798 GCF_004359955.1 Candidatus Thiosymbion oneisti | reverse complement strand
GCACGTCGGCGATGCGGCCATTGAAGCGTTCGACCAGGCCATTGGTTTGGGGTCGTCGGGGTTTGATCAGGCGATGCTCGATACGGTTGGCGGTGCAAACCCGATCGACGGCGTGGGCACCGGTCGGCTGGCGTTCGCCGGTGGCGCAGAAGCGATCGGTAAATTCCTTGCCGTTATCGGTGAGGAGCTTGGTGATGGTGAACGGCGCCTGCTCGATCAGGCGCGTGAGGAAGCCGCTGGCAGAGGTTGCTGACTTGTCCTTAAGGATTTCAACATAAACCCAGCGCGTCGCACGATCAATGGCTGCGAACAGGTAGGTTCGTTGGTCCTGGTCCGGCAGCTGCGGCAGGTACTTGACATCGACATGCACAAAGCCCGGCGCATACGCCTTGAAGGTTTTCACCGGTGTGTTGGGGCCTTCCTCCTTGGGCAGCAGCGCCTTGAGGTTGGAAACCCCGTGACGGCGCAGACAGCGATCTAGGCTGGAGCGCGAGAGGTCGGGGTGGATGAACTCACGGGCGACCACCAGCAGGTCATCCAGCGGCAGAAGCAAGGTCTTGCGCAGCTCTACGACCACGGCTTCCTGGGCCGGGGTAAGGGTGGTCTGCAAGCGGTGGGGCGTGTGGGAGCCATCGGCAACCCCGTCACGCTGCTTCCAGCGGCGAACGGTATCCTCGCTCACGCCCAGCTCATCGGCCAGCTGCGTGACGGATTGGTTGGACGCCTGAATGTACTGGCGGGTCTTCGGGGTCGTGGTCGCATTGGCATGCAGGTGGATGTTCATTGCGCGTTCTCCGC
>NZ_SMSC01000110.1:0-838 GCF_004359955.1 Candidatus Thiosymbion oneisti | reverse complement strand
CATTCGCTCCATAATTCGTTGTCTTAGATTGCAATAATGTGGGGATACCTCAGGCTCGGCCGTCAATGCCGGGAGACCATGGCGGTGCTCGGGGTGGAACCTTTACCGCGGTCGCCGATACCGGCTACTCCAGTGAGGCCGAATTGGCCGCCTGCGAAGCGGCTGGGGCCACGGTCTAGGCCCCCATCCCGAATCAGCACCAGGCGGTTACCGGCCACGGCCGCCTCAGCGGCGAGCGATTCTCGTACAACCGTACCCTTGATGTCGACATCTGCCCCGCCGGTGAATTGCTCCCCCCGCGCGGTCAGCCGCATCAGAAGAACGGCACTCGGCACACCGGCTACAGCCGCCCGGCCGGTCAGTGCCGAGCCTGCCCGCTGAAAGCGGTGTGCTGGCCCGACGCCGGCGGCGTGCACCGCATTTACCGCAGTGAGCACGCGGCGTTGGTTGAGGCCCAGCGGCAACGGATGGCCGATCAGGGGCCAGAGAAGATGCGTCAGCGTGCCGGTCTGGTCGAACATCCCTTCGGCACCCTCAAGCGCTGGTTCGGCTGGGACCACTTCCTGGTACGTGGCTACAACCTGATCCGGGTGGTCAACCGGCGCGGCGTGGGTGCGTTCCGAGAGTCTTGCGCCCGACGCCAACAGGCCAAGCCTGTCCAGGCCGTCGCGAATGATGACGCCTTCCGACCGCAGGATTTTGCCATTGGTCCGTAGTAGGTCGCGGGTGACGGAGGAACCCCGACGTCCTTTCCTTTCTCGGTAGCAGCGATCGAATCCCCTGCAAGGCAATGCCATGTAAGTTAAGCGTCACCGGCGCCGTTTGTGATTGGTTGATC